>JBMTCO010000208.1:0-2000 GCA_049430945.1 Cyclobacteriaceae bacterium | reverse complement strand
TGTTCAGAGATTGCGCCCCAGTCATGATCCCGCCATGGAGGGCCTGGTAAACCTTGTGAAAGGACCGGGTGGAGAATTTTACCGAGGAGCACTTTTTGGATTTCCTTCCAGTCACGCTGCCAACTCCTTTGGTGTTGCACTTTTCCTCTGGCTGACCCTCTCCTCTGTTTACAAATGGACTTTTGTTGCATTTTGAGTGGCTTTCATTCTTTCATACACCAGAATCTACCTGGGCGTTCATTATCCCGGAGATATCCTAGCAGGATTAATAATAGGTTGCTTATCCGCACTTACCTGCTGGTCCGTTTTCATTTGGGTAAAAAGGATGATGAATAAAAGGAATCTTTTGCAGAAGGAGCCGGCAACACTATGAGGTCACAGGATGCGAGCCCATCAACCTTCTGACATATTTTCCTAAAATATCAAATTCAAGATTGACCTGAGCGCCCGATTGTAACTTACTGAATGTAGTGTGACTCCATGTGTATGGTATAATGACCACAGAAAACTTCCCATCACTGCAATTGAAACAAGTCAGACTCACTCCGTTGACGCAAACAGAACCTTTTTCCACTAAAAGTTCTCCACAGGCCGGATCAAACTCAAAATCAACCTGCCAGCTCCCGTTCAAATCAGTGATTGCTGTAACCTTACCGGTTGTATCTACATGCCCCTGAACAATATGTCCGTCAAATCTTCCACCGGCCACCATACACCTCTCAAGGTTCACTGAATCTCCGGGGAAGACTGTACCCAGATTTGTTTTTAAAAGCGTCTCATTAACAGCAGTAACCTCATGCGTGCGATCATCGCATGCAGTGACTGTCAGGCAAACACCATTATGAGAAACACTCTGGTCAATTTTCAACTCCTTGCTGATGCCAGACTCAATGGTAAAAACAAGATTTGTTCCATCTTTTTTTATTTGAGCAACGCGTCCGGTGGTCTCAATAATTCCCGTAAACATTATCTTAATTTCCTGACTTTTCACTTAGTTTCTTTACTGCCTCCCGCTGATCCGGGCGTAGCGTAGGATATGATATACCAAGCTGTTCCAGATAAGTTTTGTATCTGGAAGGATTATAATAGAAAGGCTTAAGTTTGGGCGCATAATCTGTCATAATCTTTTTATTCAGGTATACAGCAGGCTGATCTTTCTCTCCTACCAGTGGAGTATACTGCAGATCTTTAGTCTGCACATCCTTGTAGTATACCCATGCGTTTTTAAGGATCTCCGGTTTCATCAACATATCCATTAATGTCATTACCTCTGCCTTTGCTCCATAAACAATTCCTTTGTGCGCAATTGGTGTAGCCATTGAAATAGCATTACTCCAATGGTGGCCGGGCAAACCCGGAATATTTGACGGATACCTTAATACAATAGTAGGCAGCGACCAGCTGATATCTGCAATATCATCAGAGCCCCCTCCCATTGACATCAGCTGACGCCCCATATAGTTCACAGGACCTGTAGGACTTGGCAAGCCCAGTGTATCCAGCTTTGTAGCCAGGCCTGAAGTCCTGGGAGCCTTAAGTTCTATCTGAGTTGCCTTTGCAAGAAGCTGATCATCTTCACTCCATTTAGGTAAGCCTACTTTTCTGATGTTTTCATACATCGCCTCAGCGATAGGGCGGTTAAAATGCCCAGGCCAGGCAGACCCAAGGATTTCATAGGTGAATTTAGTGTCTGTCATAAGAGCGGCACCTTCAGCAATCTTAAGCCCTGCATCGAAAAGCTTTTTGATATCCGGATAAGTTCGTTCTCTGAAATAATACCAAACTGCGGCTTTGGAAGGCACTACATTGGGCTGATCCCCTCCGTCCGGAATTACATAATGACTCCGCTGGGTCAGTGGAAGATGCTCCCTCCGGTAATTCCATCCAACATTCATTAATTCAACTGCATCAAGTGCACTTTTTCCTCTCCATGGTGCACCCGCTGCATGTGCAGCCGATCCTTCAAAATTGAACCTTACAGAAACCAGTCCATTCATACC
>JBMTCO010000207.1:0-2034 GCA_049430945.1 Cyclobacteriaceae bacterium | reverse complement strand
CAACCGCTGACGATAATCGATCATTCTGAATTCAGCCAGCGGATCAATCGTGATATGACTATCCGTTCCAATACACCATCGGCCGCCTGCTGCCACATAATCTTTCATTCTGAAAATTCCGTCGCCGAGATTGCCTTCGGTGCCCGGGCACAAAACAACAGTTGCACCGCTGGCCGCAAGATCACGGACTTCGATGTCATCGAGATGAGTTGCATGAACAATAAAAAAATTTTCATTTACCGGAAGATTATCCAGCAGCCATTGAACAGGACGGCGACCACAATAATCAAGTGAGTCAGTGACTTCTTTCTTTTGCTCAGCTGCATGAATATGAAAAGGGATTTCAGGCATCTGCCGGAAAATAATTTTCAGTGCTTCAGGATCTACCGCGCGCAATGAATGCGCGCTCCAAGCGATGCGGGCATCCGGAAATTTTTCAACATGAGCGGCCGATGCTTCAAATAATTTCAGAAAAGAATCTGCATCCTGTGAAATAAATCTTCTCTGGCGCGGAGTCGGTGGAACTCCGAATCCGCCCTGCTGATATAATACAGGAATCAGCGTAATCCCGATTCCTGCGCGCTGCGCTGCACGAAGCATCCGCAATCCCATTTCAGCAGGATCTTCATAAGGACTTCCGTTTTTATCGTGATGGAGATAGTGAAATTCCGCAACATGGGTATAACCTGCACGGACCATTTGAGTATAGACCATCGTGGCAATGGCCTCGGCCTGATCAGGATCAGGGGTCAGTGCGCAATGATACATTGCTTCACGCCACGACCAGAAATCATCATCAATCCCGGCAGGATGTTGCTCCGCTTTGCCCGCCATCGCATACTGAAAGGCATGCGAATGTGCATTCTGAAAGCCCGGGACTGCATATCCATCAATTGCTTCAACAGGTTCCTGAGCAAATGGATTTGAAGAAATTGCAGAAACTTTTCCTTCAGCCGTGAGCAGCACGAAGGCAGGGCTTATCCATCCGCTTTTCTGAAGCAATCCGCTGAAGCGTAGTTGCATGAATTACTGTTTGAATGTCAGTTTGAATCCTACAAGCAACAGACTCAACACAAAAACGATTCCATTGGCAATTATAACGGGCCAAAGCCACAGACTGAAAGCATAGACCAGCCACACAATCGTGCTTGTCACCACAATCAGCAGCATACTAAGACTAAGATCGCCGGCTTTTTTAGATTGCCAGGTCTTCCACACTTGTGGAATAAATGTGACTCCTGTAAGAAAAGCACCAAAGTGCCCCATTGCTTCAGTCCAGTTCATGTTATATTATTTTTTTGAAAGTTAAGAATTTACAAGTTGACTGAGTCAATCTGAAAAATCACAGCCTTCGTAAAATTAAAACTCCACAATTTTTCCTGAAGTAGGATTCAAAAAATAAGACCGGAGGATACTGCTGATCACAGAATTATCACGGCCCTGATTAATATGCGATAAAGCATGTTTGAATGAAGATATTTTCTGGTTTTTATGAATAAATCCAAAGCCGGCAAATTTTCCGTTTTCAATTGCAACCAGCGAGCGCTCTCCGGGCTTTCTTCCCTTATCCATGATCACCTTCAGCCCATCCTGCTCAGCGCTTGATTTCAGGGCTTTGGTCATCCGGCGATTATAAAGTTCCGGCGATTCTTTCCCGCAACAGGCACCTGTACATTCACCCGTATCATGCTGATGACATTGAGCCTGTGCTTTTTCAAGGCCGGTAAGTTTGGGGCAGAGCTGAAAATTTTTAACCATTTCCCAGACAATATTCCAGAGCTCGCCCTTGCTTTCTGTGATAAGTAATGGACGGGAACCTCTGACAACCTGGTTAAGCGCAAGACGGATATAGCCTGACTGATCCTGGTAAGAAAAAATTCCCCAGCGCTCCCGCTTTTCTTTCTGAGCAAGATTGTATTTAGGCCACAGCCGACGGATTTCCTGTGCTTCGTGAATAAGTGCAATAAGTTCGGTCCCTGTTAATTCATAACTGATCCGGTGGATTTCATTGCGGATGTGAGTGCGGTTCCATTG
>JBMTCO010000206.1:0-2128 GCA_049430945.1 Cyclobacteriaceae bacterium | reverse complement strand
CCAACATGGCTGTGGCCGTCGCAAGTCAGAACTGGATGAAAGCCACCGGTAACAGGCAAGCGGCCATTAAAAGCCTTGCAGGTTTAGTCGCGACGCTGCGGGGAGAGATCATCGGTTCTGTGACCGATCCTATAAGCAGGAAAACTTTGCTGAGCGCTGTCTCCAAAGTTTCTGCGAGCAGAAGGGCAGGCAATACTGATCATCCATCAGAAGCCGGCGGACCTGTTGTGGTTGCACGCGGCAGCTTCGGCAAGGATTACGCTACGCGAATGGTTGCTTTTGAAAGTCTGGTGAATGCCCTTGCGGCTACGCCGGAATTTCAGCCGAGCGCTCCCGGACTTACTGCTGTAGCCCTTCAGGCCAAAGCCGCAGAGTTCAAGACGCTGAGCACTGAAGTTAACAAGTCCTTTGCCGAACTTCAGGAAGCGCGTGGTAACCGTCGCCGGTTGTTCCGTAAGCCTGTCACCGGGGTGATGGCTATCGCCAGGAGTGTTCGGTTCGCGATCAGCTCCATCTTTGGTCGGAAGAGTGATGAACACAACACGGTAAATGCGATTCAGTTTTTTTAGGAGTTAGTGGTAGTTTGTTTAAAGCAACCGGGGGCTTCGGCTCCCGGTTCTTTTTTTGGTGGTGGGGGAGGTGTGGACTTTCAGGTTGGAAATTTCCGGTGGCTCACCGCACTCCCGGCTGTTCCGGACTTGAGTCCGGAACCGGGATCTCCGGACTTCAGTCCGGCCATAAGCACTTAAATGAAGGCTGGCATTCGAAATTCTTATCCGGTATTAGGGATACAACTGCCTTTCTGTTTCAGATACCCCGTAAAAACACCTCTGCAAACAGGTGAAATTACCATTGCGCCTCTGAGTTGCCTTATGTAGTGTTGTTCCTGAATTATGTTGCTGCTCCGGATTTTAATCCGCAATGATATTCCTTCTTCAGGAGCGCGGGTTTATGAGAAAGGGTAGGAAATGCTGTTTTTGAATTTAATGGATTTAGCCGGCACTTAATCGCCAATTGAAAGAGAAAAAAATTGAACAGGATGATTTTTCAAAATCTGATAATCAAAAGCATAAATGAGTAACAAACATGAAATCCTGCCACAGAAATCAATAGAAAACAGGATTATCACCATTCGGGGTGTGCAGGTGATGCTGGACAGTGATTTGGCAATGATTTATCAAACCGAAACTAAATATATTAATCGGGCGGTTAGGAGGAATCCGGAAAGGTTTCCCGAAGCTTTTGCTTTTCAATTGAGTCAGGAGGAATGGAATAGTTTAAGGTTCCAAAATGGCACCTTAGAAGTCCCATTGGGTAAGGGTCATCATCGAAAATATTTGCCCATGGTTTTTTCAGATCAAGGTATAGCAATGCTTTCTGCAGCTCTAAATACACAGCGAGCTGTATTGGCCAGTATTGAAATAATGCAGGCCTTCGTTGCAATGCGTAAATTTTTGTTGAATAATGCTTCTGTTTTCCAGCGATTGAATCAAGTAGAGCTACGGCAAGTCAAAACTGATGAGAAAATCGAACAATTATTTACAGCAATGGAAGCAGGAAAACCCGATCCTGATAAAGGCATCTTCTTTGAAGGACAAATCTTTGATGCCTGGGTCTTTGCCTCTGATATCATTAAAAGAGCCAAAAGAGATATTATCCTAATTGATAATTATGTGGATGACACTGTGCTCACCCTATTGGTCAAGCGGAAAAAACAGGTAACATCAACCATCTACACTAAAGCAATCTCCAATGTATTGAGATTGGATTTAGAAAAGCACAATAGTCAATACGCTCCCATAGTCGTAAAAACCTTTACCCACAGCCATGATCGCTTTCTGATTATTGACCGAAAAGATCTTTATCACCTGGGTGCGTCTCTTAAAGATTTGGGAAAAAAGTGGTTCGCTTTTTCCAGAATGGACTCTTTGGTGAGGGAGGTGTTGGAAAAGATTGAATTATGATGCAATTCCTTTGCCTTCCCCAAAATTGACCGGCTACCCGGATGATACTTTTTTTGACCAGAATGGTTTGCCGGTAGGTGATACAATCAAATGTTAGGAAGGAAGGATTGCTGCCGCGATCCTAAGTCAGCCCGGCTGTTCCGGACTTGAGTCCGGAACCGGGA
>JBMTCO010000205.1:0-2224 GCA_049430945.1 Cyclobacteriaceae bacterium | reverse complement strand
TTTTCGTGAATGGCAAGATTGGAGGGGATAATATTATGACCGATGGTGCCAATCACCGGAACAGTAGAAATTGCTTCAATATCTTCCTTACTTTGAATTTTATTGTTTAAAAATTCTATAAGTACAAAAAACACCAATGGCAGGAGAATTCCTATAACAATGGCATATGCATAATTCTGAAAGGGCACCGGGGTTATCGCGGTACCTGTGGAGGGATTATTCAGAATACTTATATCGGAAACAGCAGAAGCCCTTGTAAGCGCAGCCTCGGAACGCTTTTGAACGATGAAGTTGTAAAGGTTTTCATTGAACTTATAATTGCGCTGAAGCTTGACCAACCTGGTGTCGGAGGCAGGTTTGCTGATCATTCGCTGCTTCATTTCTTTTATGCGTTCGCTGACCATAGAGCGGTTGATGCGCATGATTTCCTTTGCGGAGCGAATGCCTTCAGCAATGTCGCGCTTGTAGATTTCAATCTTTGCCTTACTCTCGGCCACCAGGGGATTACCAGCCTGTTCTTCCCTGCCCTGTAAGGCTCTTAGCTCAAACTGAAGTTCTGCAAGTTTTCCGATGATGCCTGAAAGAACGGGGTCAGAAACGCCGAGAGAAGAGGGCAACAGCACCTGACTGAAATCTGACTGCGTATTCATATACTGCTCCAGATAAGCATAGTACTTTTCCTGAAGTTGAATGGTAACATCATTTTCATCCAGCTGACTTGCAAGCGAGCTTAACTTCTCCTGGGCGGCAGCGGGGTTTTCGGTCACCGGATATCCGGCAAGCAAGGTCTCGTAGTACTTGAGTGAATCCTCTATCATTTCCACCTGGCGGTCCAGGAAGTTCATTGACTTCAGAGAAGCAGAAGTTTTTTGAACTATGTCGTATTCCTGATATTGTTCTATGAATTCATAAAGGAAGGCCTCCTCTTTTTGAGGTGTTGGTCCGCTCAATGAAATATCAATAACCCCGGAACCCCGTTGCGACCATGCGAGCCCAAGAGCGGAAGAATAACGCACAGCCATCTCATAAGGATCCTCAATATGAACTATGTATTCACGCCCTGTAAAAGATGCAACAGAATTTTTAAGTATAAACCCTACCCTGCTGCCGTAAAGGTTCAGTGTGTCACTAAATGTATATTCTGCGGGATCATCAAAGTCATCTCCCGCGGCAGCAAGTGAAAGTGCAAAACGATTTTTTCCTATAAATGAAATTTTAAAACTTTTTCCATAAGGAAGTGAACTCCCCTTAACGGGCAAAAATTCTATTGGAAAATTCGGAAAATACCATTCCTTTATTTTGATATCGCCTTCCAGGTAATAAGTGATGTGCAGTTTGAGGTTCTCTATCACTTTCTGAATAAGTGGATAGGACCGCATGATATAAAACTGATCTGAATAATTCCGCTGGGGATTAAGCATGCTTGTTCCGTACAAAAATCTGGAATAGGAAGCGTCCTCACTTTCTTTCATCAGAATGGAGGCGCTTATAGGATAGATTTTAGTGGTGTATCGATTTATAATAAATGCTGTCAATACTCCGATACCGATGGTAATAACGAAGACCCACCAGTAACGGATGAGGCGGTCAATAACCCTGGCCGGATTTATAGCAAGTCCGGGGTTCTTACTACGGTCATCAAGCTGAGAAAGTGCCATTTTAACGGGAAATCAGGTTTGCGGCAGAGACCACAAGGGTTGACAAGGAGAGAAATAAGCCGATATTCTGGAACAGATACTGACGAGCTGTACGCTGGCGTAACGGCCTGATAATCACGATGTCGTTCTGTTCAAGCCAGAAATTCGGGGAGCTGAGGAATTCTTCTTCAAGCAGGTTTACATAAAATATTTCGGCTTTGTCTTCTTTCTGGCGAATGATCTTAATATTCTGACGGTCAGATAGTTCTGTAAAACCGCCTGCCATGTTTACTGCCTCCAGCAAGGACATCCTGGGGGTTGGAGCGATTACAATGCCGCTGACCTCTCCGGCAAAGACAAAGCGGTAATTCAGAATACGAATGCGGACCACAGGATCCTTTAAAAGTGGTAATAACAATTCTTTCATGCGGGTTTCGGCTTCCAGCATGGTCAGACCCTGAAGGGTGACATAGCCGAGCACAGGGAACTGAATCTGGCCGTTTTTGTCCACAAAATATCCAAAAAGTCCCTGATTCATCATTCCTCCGCCCATTCCGACAACATTTTTGGCAGGGTTAAGCTGCTTT
>JBMTCO010000204.1:0-2226 GCA_049430945.1 Cyclobacteriaceae bacterium | reverse complement strand
CGCCCGCAACTGCGGGCTTTTTCATTTTCGTTGCCTCACAGCTGTTTTGTCCGTTTGACAGGCTTGGTTATTTTGAGGGCAATTTAAACCATCCAACACTATGGAACCTGTATTTCCCTGGCTTAAAAATTATCCTCAGGGCGTGAATCCCTCTATCGGACCTCTGGAATTCAGCTCGCTTCCTGAATTGTTTCGTAAAGCGTCCTCCGGCTACAAGGACAGGGTGGCTTTTGAAAATATGGGAGTATCAATGTCATTTGGCAAAACGGATGAATTATCAGATGCTTTTGCCGCATGGCTTCAGCAGGATCTTAAACTTAAAAAAGGTGATCGAATTGCAATACAGATGCCCAATCTTCTGCAATTTCCTGTTGCCTTTATCGGGGCACTGAAAGCAGGTCTTATCGTGGTGAACACAAATCCACTGTACACACCGCGTGAAATGGAACATCAGTTTTGTGATGCAGGAATTTCAGCAATCGTTATTGTAGAAAACTTCGCATCCAATCTTCAACAAATCAGAAATAAAATACCGGATTGCAAAATCATTCTGACCAGCATGGGGGATATGCTCGGATTTAAAGGACTACTTGTAAATTTCGTGGTCAGAAAAATTAAAAAACTAGTCCCTGCCTATTCACTCCCGGGAGCAATAACTTTTAATGCTGTCCTTAAAAAAGGAAAAAAGTTAAAATTAAATACTGTTGAATTCAATGCAGAAGATGTTGCAGTGTTGCAGTATACCGGTGGAACAACCGGTATTTCGAAAGGTGCACAGCTTTCGCATCGTAATCTGATTACACATAATCAGATGATCCATGAATGGTTCAAGCCATACCTGGACAGAAAAAGAGAGGATATTATCATTACCGCCTTACCTCTTTACCACATTTTTGCATTAACTGTTAACGGGCTGCTGATGTATTATTCAGGCGTAAAAAATGTGCTGATTACAAATCCACGCGACATCCCCGGCTTTGTTAAGGAACTTAAAAAACATAAGTTCACCATCCTCACAGGAGTAAATACACTTTTTAATGGACTTCTTAATAATCCCGATTTTGCCTCCCTGGATTTCAGTCAGTTGCATGGTGCCATAGGTGGTGGCATGGCTGTTCAGGATGCGGTTGCACGAAAGTGGCTTCAGGTAACCGGTCAGCCACTGGTAGAGGGTTATGGTTTAAGTGAAACATCGCCGGTGCTGTGTTGCAATCCCCTTGACGGAACACAAAGAATCGGTACCATTGGAATTCCTGTTTCTTCGACTGAAGTGGCCGTTTTTGACGATGATGGCAATAAACTGACTGCCGGACAAACCGGGGAAATTTGTGCCCGCGGTCCACAGGTTATGAGAGGTTACTGGCAAAAAGATAATACCGGCGTATTTTTTGGAGATTGGTTTCGTACAGGCGATATAGGCTACATGGATGAGGATGGATTTTTCCGAATCGTGGACCGGAAGAAAGATATGATAAAAGTCTCAGGCTTTAATGTTTTTCCGAATGAAATCGAAAATGTGCTTGCCGGTAATCCAAAGGTACTTGAGGTCGCTTGTATTGGAATTCCTGATGAAAAATCCGGTGAAGTAATAAAAGCTTTTATAGTTAAGCGGGATGAATCTCTTACTGAGCAGGAGGTAAAAGAGTTTTGTCACCTGAATTTGACAAACTATAAAGTTCCTAAATTTGTGGTATTTCGTAAGGAGCTTCCCAAAACAAATGTGGGTAAGATTCTTCGTCGTCAACTCAAAGAAGAAGAACAGAAAAAATGAAAAAACAAATCCTATTCACAGTATTACTTTCACTATGTATTTTCTTCATTCAGGCACAACAACCTGAGCTGGCCTATCCCGGTGAAAGGCATTTAAAAAATATCCGTCAGCTGACCTTTGGGGGAGACAATGCTGAAGCCTACTGGAGCTTTGACGGAAGAATGGTAAGCTTTCAGTCCAATAACAAAGCCTGGGGTGTTCAGTGTGACCAGATATTTTTTACTCCTGTGGATGCACAGACAAATCTGAAGGAGGAAAAACCTAAAATGGTGAGCACAGGAAAAGGAAGGTCTACCTGTGCATATTTTATGCCTGGCGATAAAAGAATTCTTTTTGGATCAACACACCTGGGTGGTGATGCGTGTCCTGCTGAGCCTGAAAGGGTGCCAGGAGGAAAATATCTGTGGCCCATTTATGATACCTATGATATTTTTGTTTCAGATCTGAATGGAAAG
>JBMTCO010000203.1:0-2276 GCA_049430945.1 Cyclobacteriaceae bacterium | reverse complement strand
TAGTCCGATGGATCTTCATAATATAAGATCATAATTAACCGGATAAACATCCGGCGCCCCCGCTTCCGGAGTCAACTCCGGAAGAGCCCGGCATTTTGTCTTTGGTCCAAAACTATCCAGACCGAGCTGCCAAGCCGAGCTTGTCGAGGCTTGTCGAGGCCTCTATTTCATTCTCAACTCCACCTCCACCTCCACCAAATATTCCTCCCCAATCATCCCCGCTGTCACCATCGTATTCGCCGGCATCACATGCCCCAGCCTCCTCCCGTGCGCGCGCGCTACCGGCTCCCAGATATCCGCCGACTTAATGAAAATCCTCGTCCGAACGATTTCCTCCATGGTCGCACCGGCCGACAACAACGCACCTTCAATCTTATCAAGAATGAAATGAGTCTGCGCTGCCGGATCATTACCGCCGATCACACGATTGTTGTGCGTAGCCGTTGTCCCTGACACATGCACTTCATTTCCTGTACGCACCGCTCTGCTGTAACCTGCCATCGGCTCCCATACCGTCCCGGTATAAACATGAAGCCGACCTGATTGCTTCAGCTCTGTTTTAAACGGCTTGGGCAAAGTTGATAAATGGTGACTCAGATCTCCGCTCGCCGTGAGGTAGGGCGGCTTCCGGTATTCATCACCGCAATCCCCCGGAATAGGGTGGAAGCTGCTGATCACGGAACCGAATTTGCGGCGTTCCTTCTCATCAAGCTTTAATGATTTTAGTTTCAGATTACTTTTTATATGACTGCGCTCACCAAGCCTCGCACCGATGATGACTGATGACACACCCGTTGTACCAAGGATATAGGCTGAGGCTATGTTGGCCACTGAAACATTTTTTTCTGTAGCCAGCTCATGAAGTACACTTAGCAGCGACTGAAATTTATCCCAGCCGCCTGCCGTATCAATAAAGCGCTTGTATTTCATCAGCGACCAGTTGCTGAGTTGTTCACCGGTTGGCTCCGGTTTGCCTATCCATTTCTCGGTCAGAAAACCTCCTGCAACTGTGCCGAACGCCAGAAGCGCTACACCTTCTCTTTCGCATAATTCCAGCATGCTTCCCGGCAGGGGAGTGGTGTGATATTCCTGCTTTGTGGATGCTCCTTCAACTCCTGTAAACCCATGAAACGCCCTCTGATCCAGCAGCGAAAAGCATACCTGATTGGAAACAATTTTAATCCCCGACTTAAGAGCGATATCAAGATGCACTGTATCAAAATTGGTGACCCCGATGCCTGCGATAAGTCCTTCATCTCTTAACTCTTCAAGCCACCACAGACAATCAAGCCAGTTCGGATTGGCATATTGCCAGGCATGGAATTGTAAAAGCGGCAGTTGTTGCAGGTTCATCCGCTCCAGTGCCTTTACTACTGCTTTCCTTGTTTCCTCTTTTGTGATGTTAGCAGGATCAGGAACCCATTTGGTGAAAAATTTTCCCGCTGTTCCGGGATAATCTTTAATTAATCTTCCTGTTATCAGTTCAGACGAACCATAATGGTCTGCCATATCAAAAGTATCCAGACCCGCATCAATGTACCTCTTCATCTCACCCGCCAGCACCTTGTGGTCTGTCTGCTTTCCGTCCCGCTCCATATCCGCGATCTGCCACAGCCCCGTGATGACAGGCGATGCAATTAATTTACTCATCAGTTGATCTGTTAAAAATTGTCGCAAAGATCGTTAAAAGAAAATATTCAGACCTTGCTGAATCAGAGTTGCCTACGGTATTTTGTCTGGTCAGAATTGCCATTCTGAATCAGAAATATCGGTGATGTTTGAATGAATATATTCAGGCTTTTCATTCAAAATCTAATCAGGCAGCTCACTAAATGATTTACCCGTATTCTTTCTTCCTGAATAAAAAATCAACAGCCCTGTCACCATCACAATCAGATATACCCAGGTTGATCTGAAATACCATGCACTGACTTCCGACTGCAGATCTTTTTTCAGATGAATGATCAGAAAAAGTAACAAAACAATTGTACCTGCAATACCCGTAATCTTCAGAGTCCTTTCTGAAAACAAATTCACCGCCTTGCCCAGCTCCGGATTTCTTCTGCGGATGGTTAGCAGTGTAATGCACATTAGCAGATAGTTAACCAGCATTGCGGTGACCATAATATCGATGCCCAGAAAAAAACTTCCAGCAAAATCACTCCCCAGTATTCCTACAGTAGCCATCATTCCGCTGATAAGGATTGCATTGTGCGGAGTATTGAATATCTGATGATCCTCCGCTGTGGCTCCCGGAAAAATCCAATCCTTTCGCC
>JBMTCO010000202.1:0-2421 GCA_049430945.1 Cyclobacteriaceae bacterium | reverse complement strand
GCCGGCGAGCGCGTCAGAACATGTAATCAGCTCAGGCAGTTCAGTGCCATGCTTCGCGAAGGTTCATGGGTAGAGGCAAGGATTGACACAGCCATCCCGGACCGGCAGCCCTTGCCAAAACCGGATATCAGGAAGATGCTGATTCCGATCGGGCCTGTCGTGGTTTTTGGGGCAAGTAATTTTCCGATGGCCTATTCCACTGCAGGTGTGGATACAGCCTCAGCACTGGCTGCCGGTTGCAGCGTTGTGCTGAAAGGCCATCCTGCACATCCTGAAACATCCCGTATGGTGGCAAACCTGATTACAGAAGCAGCCCGCAGTACCGGAATGCCTGAAGATGTCTTCATCCATGTGGAAGAACCGGGTTTTGAGATCGGGAAATTGCTGGTGCAACACCCCTATACAAAGGCAGTTGGATTCACCGGATCTTTTTCCGGCGGAAAGGCTTTGTATGATTATGCCCAGGCGCGGCCTGAGCCCATTCCTGTTTTCTCTGAAATGGGCAGCATCAACCCTGTCTATATTTTACCGGATGCACTTGGTGCAAGAGTGGAACAGATTGCAGAGCAGTATGCAGTTTCTATAACTCAGAGTGTCGGACAATTTTGTACCAATCCGGGTTTGTTAATCAGTCTTAAGAGTTCTGCGCTGAATGATTTTAAAAATCTGCTGGCGGCAAAGCTTCAGAAAATAGCTTCTGCACCAATGCTTCACGCAGGTATTTCCAAAAGCTTTTATTCCAAAAGGGCAGAAGCCCTGAAACAAAAAGGTGTTGAGCTGATTGTTCAGTCAACAGGCGATCAGCCTGAGGGACAGGGTGTACCAACACTTGCTGCTGTGAGCGGAAAGAATTTTCTGGCGAATCCCTTATTGAGTGAAGAGGTCTTCGGACCGTATTCTTTGCTTGTAGAAGCGGAGGATCAGAAGGAACTTGAGCAGATTGCACGGGCCGTTCCAGGACAGCTTACCTCAACACTGATGGCTGAAGCGGGTGACTTAAGCAATTCTGCGGAGCTGGTAAAAATTATTTCGGATAAAGCAGGGCGCATGATTCTGAACGGAGTCCCGACAGGTGTGGAGGTTTGTCCATCTATGCATCATGGCGGTCCTTTTCCGGCGACAACAGACTCAAGATTTTCATCCGTCGGAACAGATGCAGTAAAAAGGTTTGTAAGACCACTCAGCTATCAGGGTTTTCCGGAGCATGCATTGCCGGATGAATTAAAAACATCCAATCCGCTTGAGATCTGGAGGCTGTTCAATAATGCATGGACAAAATAAAATCTGATGTCTAAAACATTTTTCTGTATTGATGCCCACACCTGTGGAAATCCCGTCCGTGTGGTGGCAGGAGGTGGTCCGGTGCTGATTGGCAATAATATGAGTGAAAAGCGTCAGCATTTCCTGCGCGAATATGACTGGATCCGGAAGGGCTTGATGTTTGAGCCTCGGGGACATGACATGATGAGCGGAAGCATTTTATATCCGCCTTCAGATCCTGCCAATGATGTTGGTGTACTGTTTATTGAGACCAGCGGATGTTTGCCCATGTGCGGACATGGAACCATCGGTACGGTTACGATTGCCATAGAACATGGTCTTGTAATACCCAAAACCCCCGGAGTATTAAATCTGGAGGTTCCGGCCGGACTTGTGCGTATTGAGTATAAACAGGAAGGCAAGAAAGTGAAGTCGGTTAAGATCAGAAATGTGAAGGCCTATCTTGCTGCTGAAGGAATAACTGCCACTTGCCCTGAGCTGGGTGAGCTTACGCTGGATGTTTCGTACGGAGGAAATTTTTATGCCATTGTGGATGTACAAAAAAACTTTCCAGGTCTGGAACATTTCAAGGCAGATCAGCTGGTGGGCTGGGCAAGGGAATTGAGAAAGGACATTAACAGGAAATATCAGTTTGTTCATCCTGAGAATCCAACCATTAATGGCTGCAGTCATATTTTGTGGACAGGCTCACCGCTGGATCCGAAATCAACTGCGCGCAATGCGGTGTTTTATGGTGACAAAGCCATTGATCGTTCTCCATGTGGTACCGGTACCTCTGCAAGGCTTGCACAGTGGTTTACCAAGGGTAAGCTGCGGAAAGGAGATGAATTTATTCATGAAAGCATTATCGGATCAAAGTTTATTGGAAGAATTGAAGAAGAAACAGAGCTGAACGGAAAGCCTGCCATCATTCCAAGTGTGGAAGGCTGGGCACGCGTGTATGGATTGAATACCATCACCATTGACCCTGATGATGATCCATACGCCTATGGTTTTCAGGTAATCTGATTAAAAGAAAAATGGGTAAGAAAATTCTTATTGCAGGCGGAGGCATTATCGGTTTAAGTTGTGCCCGGTATCTGAATGAATCAGGGCATGATGTCACTGTGGTTGATCAGAGTAAGCTCACCGACGGATGTT
>JBMTCO010000201.1:0-2424 GCA_049430945.1 Cyclobacteriaceae bacterium | reverse complement strand
GGATCTTTTTGCCCTCAATGGGGGCTACCTTGTTTTCAGCAAGATTAAACTGAATTTTAAGCTGTCCGATGCGACGGCTTCTGAATGGGGACTCTTTTTCACGGTTACCCTGGCTGATTGAAAATACCCGGATGTTTTCTGCTTTTAGCCTGCTGGCTATGGCAACCTTCCCTGCAAGTTCATCCCTTCTTTGCGCCAGCCGTGTCAGGGAATCATTCAGTTTGTTTTGCTTTGATTTCAAATCATTATTCTCAGAATACAGTTCTTTGTTTTCTTCCTTCAGCTGTGCCAGTTCTTCATCTTTCATTTTAAGGAGTTTTTCATATCCCTGCACCCGGTCCTTCAACTCCTTGATATTTTTGTTGCTCCAAGACTTTGTTTTTTTCAGGGTAGCCTCCACTTCTTCTTTGGCTTTTTTTAATTCTTCAATGTTTCCTCCAAGCTCACTGATCTCAGCGATCTTAGCATCAAGTTCAGCTTTGATTTCCTCCAGTCTTGTTCTTGTGGTTCCAAGATCCGTATTGCTCTGAGTCAACTCCTGCTGTAAACCGGATTTTTCCCTGTAATCCCAGAAAATCTTTAAACACAACAAACCGATTATTACTGACAATAAAATAATGGTTCTTGAATTTTTCGGCCGGTTGACCGGTGCGGTATTGCTTTGATCGTTCATAAGGCAATTTTGGGCAAATTTAGTGATCCGATCCTGCATTGCGTTATGATTTTGTGCAGCATACAACATTCAAATCCTGAAATCTGTATGATCAGGAACTTTTTAAGGTTAAAATTCCATTCTAAAATTCTTCTGAAGTCAAAATTGATAAAACCACCAAAGATGTTAGGCTGTCAGGACAAAAGTTCACTGAATTCTGAAAATTTCGGGTTTTCCCGAGTTCCGCATCTTTAGGTAACTTTGGATTGTGGCACGTTTGAAAATAATTTTCTGGCTATGGACCTGGTTGCCTCTAGTGGTTAATGCACAATACAATGTGCTGGGTAAACCCGGGTTTATTCTGGCGCCATCTGCCTCAGAAATTAAGGAATCTCTTAGTCTTGGGATTACCTATATGCCGCAAAACATAGTCTTTCGCGGCGATCGTGCCTCCCCTGAAGGTGAGCATGTTTACCATGCAGGGGTATCACTGACAGAATTCTTTCAGGTGAATCTGAACATAACTTACTCAATTGATCAGCCTCGAAACGGAATAGGAGACAGACACATCGATTTCAGGATCCAATTGTTAAAGGAGCGTAAAATTTTTCCCGCATTGGTAATTATTGCGGTGCCACCCGGAGCATCAACCAATTTTCTTGCTCATAATGCGCTGATCGCCGGAAAGCAATTTGCTGCCGGATTGGTAGAGGTAAGTGCAGGTTATGGGTTACCCTACAACATTGGCGGCCGCGCTGTAACTGTAGCAAGTTCACCGCTTGAGATCTATGATAAACGTGATAAAGGGTACTGGTATCTGATAGGTGGCTTTGCAGGTGTGGCCGCAAAGCCGTCTGAATGGTTGAGGTTATCTGCCGAAATCACAAACAGAGGGCCTGCTGCAGGTATTGGTCTTAACTACAAAAAAATCCTTCAGGGTCAGTTGAACTGGTTGGGCGCCAGCAGGTTTGGATATTCTGTTCAAACCACCATCCGCCTGAATCGGGAACCCACGGAATTAAGAAAAGCTAGAAAATCGATTTAAAAAAACGAATTTTAGTTTTGCTGATTATCGCAGAAAAGCTAATTTTATAACGCTTTTTGCCTTTGTCTCCCCGGAAACCGTTTGATCTTGTTTCTGTCAGGGTACTTCTGGTTTGTAACATTGTTCGATTCTGTATTATTTTATGTTCTATTTGGTCAAAATTTAAACCTTTAATAGTATGCGTGGAGCTTTACTTCTTTTTGGTGCTCTGATTTTCGCTTTTGTACTTGATTCCTGTAAAAGTCAGGATCTTGAATTCATAGAGCCATTTGATTTTGAAATTGATATTGAAATCCCTGAGGTGGATATTGATGCGGATATCCCTGCAGTGGGACCTCTTGCTATTCCTGCCGTTGTGGCTTCAGCAGATACCGAAAACCTAAACAGTCAGGTTAATACCGCAACCAACCCGGATGATGTACCTGCATCGGTGAAATCCTCAGTTTCTACTGCTGCAACGGTGGCAACTTCAAGCGGAGTTACAACAACGCAGGTTCAGGCATTTAATAAAAATAGTCTTAATACCATTTCAACAACGCCTCCTTCTCAGCTTAATCAGACCATTTTAAGTGCCAGTACTTCAGCTGCACAAAACCCTAGTATTAAAAGCCTTTTCCCGACAGTTTCTCCTCCCGGTGGTCTTGGTGGTTCTTGGATTATTTACGTTCCTTCCAGAATTGCCGCGGCTGAGCCTGCCAATGGTTCCGGTCCGGGTAATGGCGGGAAC
>JBMTCO010000200.1:0-2430 GCA_049430945.1 Cyclobacteriaceae bacterium | reverse complement strand
AAACAGGAAGCGACGGTCTGATCTTGATGAGTTTCGGATGACATCATTCAACATTCCTTCCCAGATATCAGAAGCTTCCGGCAAGTTGGCCCAGTCTACAAAGGCAAAAAGGTTGGTGTCTTCAGCTTCTCGGCGGATCACCTCAAGGCCTGCTGCCCGTTTCACATAGTTCCAGTCATAATGATTAAAGACGGACAAATCGGAGAAAATAATTTTACCGTCATTTAATTCAATTGCATCACTTTTTCCGGGCTGGCGGATGCTGATGAGTCTGTAACCGATTTGTTCTCCGGAGAAGATTTCATGAACCAGCGGATATCCCATGGCACCGATGCATAGGCAATCAATATTGCAACGGGAGAGTATATCAGCGAGAATAGGGGCATTCCCTCCCGGTTTGGTTTTCTCTGTCACCAATTCAATTTGACCACTTTTGCCTGAGGCTTCTGCAATCCTGGTGGAGAAATCTTTGATAGACTGAAACCATTCAATCTCCTCTCCCCTTCTGGCACTGACAGGTTTTTTGATACGGTCAATAAAGCCATCAAAGCCTGTAATAACTTTTTTTTTGGTGGGGTTGCGTGATAATTCTTCCAGCTTGTTAAGAAGGTCGGACAATTGTTCTGTAGTTGTATTATTCACGCCTGATGATTTTTTGCTTTGAAAATAAGATTTAAGGCGACCCGGAATTTATGACCTTAATAAATAAGCCAGGGTAAATTATCTGATGACTTCCTGATCAGAATCTCTGAGAGATATGGTTTTGCATCATGAACCTCAGGATGGTGCTGCTTCTAAATTTGTAATAGAAAATCAAACAAAATCTTATTTTATGAAAACAAATGATGAGCTTCAGAAGGATGTGATGCAGGAAATCAAATGGGATCCTCAACTGCGTACCGTTGCAACAGAAATCGGTGTTTCGTCACGCGATGGTGTTATTACATTATCCGGCGTTGTTGATACCTATGCTCGCAAGCTTGCAGCTGAGAAGGCTGCACAGCGGGTTCACGGCGTTAAAGTTGTTGCCGTTGATGTCGAGGTAAAACCGGTTAAAATGGGTGTAAAGACTGACACGGAGATTGCTGAGGCCATCAGTAATTCTTTAAAGTGGAACAGTGCTGTGAATGAGGACAGGATTGAAATTAAGGTTGATAATGGCTGGGTTTATATGTCCGGTAATGTTGAGTGGGAGTATGAGCGACGCACCGCTGAGTCTGCCATAAAAAATCTTCTGGGAGTCAGAGGTGTTACGAACAATATAGCAATCAAATCAAAATTGATTGATCCTACTGAGATTAAGAATAAGATTGCAGAAGCCTTTAGCAGGAATGCCAAACTTGATGCAAATGCTGTACGCGTGGATGTTACAGGAAGTACAGTTACGCTAAAGGGTACAGTGCGTTCCTGGTCAGAAAAAGAAGAAGCTGAGCGTGTCGCATGGTCGTCGGCGGGTGTTCTTACAGTTGACAATAAGATTGAGATTTTCAACGAAGTTTTTGTCTGACCCAGAAGGGATTTCAACCAAATCGGGGTTATGGGCAGGAACAGCTGACTGTTGGTATGTCGGAAGGATTGAGTGTTATAGCGGCAATTTGCTTTAATTTAGAAGCTCAACCTTTAAACGCATATCTGTATGGTATTCAGGTTATTGAGAAAATCAGCCTCGCTCCTGCCCTTTATTTTATTTTTTAACTGTCCAACCCCGGTCAGTGCACAAAAAGTATTCAGCGTGAAATATCAGAGTCAGGCGGATGTGAAGGTTTTTGTTGTTGATTATTTGAGCCAGGCTGATCTGGCTGTTTTTAAAGTTCCTTACCAGAGTCAGACAGGCAAAAATGACGGCAACTGGTTTTTTGTTGAATATGTCAGTCAGGCTGACAAAAAAATTTTCTTTACTGAGTATGCGAGTCAGGCAGATCTTAAGATCTTTTTTGTTAAGTACGCCAGCCAGGCTGGGTGGAAGAACAAGGAGAAGATTGCGTTGATGTACTAATGAGGGCGTTAGGAAAAATTTGAGAATGTACGTGGAATGAGATCAGCTAAAGAGTCTTTCCATCCTTTGTGATTGTAATCACTTTAGGCCCATCGGTACTTGTTAATTTGAAATTGATCTCACCGGTCTGAGCCATCAGTTTGATATCTTCAGGAATGCCGTCAATCCAGAACAAGTTTGACCATGAAAGGCCGTCAACGGTATAAATTTTTGAAATAACTACAGGCACCTTACCATTGTTCCTTTCCTGAGACCAGATTACGGAATAGAATACCATACCCATTACGGAATTCAGTACGGTCCCTCCCATCAATGCCCGCTTTGAATAATGAAAAGCAGAGCTGTCAAGTGCAAAAGTAGCTTTTACCTGTGGTTTGCGGTCGCGTGTAATTGTATAGAAATATCCAAGCACATCACTGGTATCACTTCTATGC
>JBMTCO010000199.1:0-2440 GCA_049430945.1 Cyclobacteriaceae bacterium | reverse complement strand
TAATCTGAGTTATGTATACCACCGTTAGTATGAATAAGAACTTTAGTGTCATGATCAAAATTGGTGAGGTCAACCCCCGGGAAATAAACTCTTCCCATTCCGTTATAGTCAGCATTTAAATCCCTCAGAAAATTAATTTTCTGAAAGGCAGAGCCTAACTTCATTGCAGATGGTTTCAGCGCCTGATATTGCGCGTTATCACCATCACAAAAAACACGCAGACACATCAGACCTACGACTTCAGCAGAACCAAGGATATACTCCTCATAAGATGACTGATCATGCGATTTCATGGAGATATCCATTTCCATGCTTTTCAGAAATTGCTCAATCACTTCGCGGTCAATACCATATCTGTTCACAACCTTCTGAAAACTATGCAATATCGGGTTCAGCGATATCTTCTGATCAATGGCCTCAAATGCATCTGCTCTGAATTTTTCAAGCAGGTGTTGCTTGTCGGAGGCATGAAAGGTGTCAACAATTTCATCTCCGAAACGGACAAAACCATATATAGAGTAAATAGGGTCTCTGAGAGATTCATGAAGGCACCTTATACCGAGTGAAAAAGATGTGCTGTAGGCCCTGGTGGTCATTCTGCTGCATCGCAGCGAAACACGGTCATATAACTGAATTGCATCCATGGTCATTTTCAGGATTAAGACTGGAGAACACCCATCCGTTTTCCAAGCTCCTTTGCAACCACCTCACCGGAAATGATAGATGGAGGAACACCCGGTCCTGGGACGGTAAGCTGACCGGTATAAAAAAGATTAGGAACCTTTTCATTAAGTATGGAGGGCTTTAAGTTGGCTGTCTGAAGCAGTGTATTTGCCAACCCGTATGCATTTCCGCGATAGGCATTATAATCTGAAATAAAATCGCTGTGTGCATAGGAGCGTTTATAAACCACATGCTCCCTGATGGTGTCGCCGATAAGTTTTTCAAACCGGTCCATCACCATATCATAATACTTCTCTCTGATGTCTTCGCGATCTTCCAGGCCAGGGGCGACCGGAATCAAAATCATCACATTTTCACAACCTTCAGGAGCAACAGTCGGATCCGACAGGGAAGTGCATGAAAGGTAAAACTGAGGTAGTGTAGGCCACTTCGGAATATTATATATTTCCTCTGCATGCAGAGAAAAGTCTACATCAAAAAAGAGTGTATGGTGTAAGAGTCCTTTGAGTTTTTTATTGATTCCCAGGTAGAAAATCAGACTTGAAGGTGCAAAAGTTCTTTTAGTCCAGTAGTCTTCGGTATAAATCCTGAGGTGCTTTGGAAGCAGATGCTGTTCTACATGATGGTAGTCGGCGCTGGCTACTACAGCATCACAAGGCCATTTTCCTGCTTCGGTTTTCACTGCCATCACCCTATTGCCTTCAAATTCAAAACCATTCACCCCTGCATTATATCGAAACTCGACACCCTGAGCGCGGGCAATCTGAACCATGGCTTCAACAATTTTATGCATCCCTCCTTTAGGATACCAGGTACCAAGGGCAATGTCTGCATAATTCATCAGGCTGTACAGTGCAGGTGTGTCCTGAGGTGTAGCGCCAAGAAAAAGAACAGGAAATTCAAGCAACTTTATAATCCGCTCATGACGGAAAAATTTCCTTATGTATTTTGAGATACTCTGAAAAACATGCAATCTCAGTACACCACTGAATAACTGAGCATCTGCGAACTCAAACCAAGAAAGTCCCGGTTTGCGAACAAGCTTATTGATGCCGAGTTCATATTTGAATTTTCCCTCCTCCAGAAACTTGTGAAGTTGTTCGCCACTTCCACGCTCCATGGATTCAAAAAGTGATGCAAGCTTCTCAGGTGTTGCAGGAACGTCTAAATGGTCTTCAGGAGCAAAATAAACTCTGTAGGAAGGATCCAGGCGCTCGAGCTCGTAAAAATCTGAAGTGGTCTTACCATATTGACGGAAAAAACTTTCAAAAACATCGGGCATCCAGTACCAGGAAGGTCCCATATCAAATGTGAAGCCCGCCTCGGTAAATTTCCGTGCTCTGCCACCGGGGCTGTCATTTTTCTCATAAACAGTAACCTTATGACCCTGGCGGGCTAGTGCAGAGGCCGCAGAAAGTCCTGAAAAACCGGAACCGATAACGGCAATATGAAGTGGTTTAATCACGGATTTCAGCTTTTTTAAGATTTAAAATGTTCAAGTTACCTTGCTGAATCGGGCGGGCAAACCAACGGGGAGTGAACTGCAGCCTTCAGCCGACGGCCTGCATCAAGTCACGGATGAGATCAGCCGGATCTTCAATTCCTACCGAGATTCGAAGCTAATTGGCCGGGCTTTTAGCATTAACACCTTCCGCCGACAGTCGATGTTCAATCAGGCTTTCAACACCACCAAGGCTGGTTGCATGACAGAATAATTTTACTCCTGAGGCAACTTTCATTGCTTCCGGTTGTCCAC
>JBMTCO010000198.1:0-2496 GCA_049430945.1 Cyclobacteriaceae bacterium | reverse complement strand
ACGCGGCATAATGAGGTTGCTCCAAGTCAGTTTGAAGTAGCGCCATTATTTGAAGAGGTCAACGTTGCAAATGATCACAACCAATTGATGATGGATGTGATGCAGCGTGTGGCAGAGCGCCATAACCTGCGTGTACTTTTTACTGAAAAGCCTTTTGCAGGTCTTAACGGAACTGGAAAGCACAACAACTGGTCACTCATTACCGATACCGGTGTGAACCTGTATGCGCCTAGCAGTAGTGCACGTGATAACTTGATGTTCCTTACATTCTTTGTCACCACCATAAAGGCTGTTCAGGCTTATTCAGATCTGCTCCGTGCAAGTATTGCAACCTATGGCAACGACTACCGTCTGGGTGCCAACGAAGCTCCTCCGGCTATTATGTCGGTATTTATCGGTTCTCAGATGCAGAATGTCCTAAATGAGATTGAGAAGAGTGGAAATGTGAAGATTGAGAAGGGTGATAACATGTATATGAAACTAGGTATTGACCAGATTCCGGAAATTATTCTGGATGCTACCGATCGTAACCGCACTTCTCCATTTGCATTTACTGGAAACAAATTTGAATTCAGAGCCGTGGGCGGAAGTGACAACTGTGCTACGGCCATGACAGCCCTCAACCTGATTGTTGCAGAGCAGCTGGATCATTTCTTTGAGGCTGTATCAAAGGATATTGAAAAGGGTGAGGAAAAGAGAATGGCCATCGTGAAGGTATTGCGCAAATATATCACTGAATCCAAGTCGGTTATTTTCGGTGGTGATGGTTATTCAGATGAGTGGGTGAAGGAGGCAGAGAAGCGCGGGTTGAGCAATATCAAGAATACTCCGCGTGCGCTGGATGCTTATCTCGACAAGAAGTCCCTTGAGCTTTTTGAAAAGCATGAGGTTCTCAGCCATAAAGAAGTTGAAGCACGCAACGAGATTCGTCTGGAGGCATATATGAAGCGTGTTCAGATTGAATCACGCGTAATGGGAGATCTTGCGCTGAACCACATCATCCCTACAGCCATTGCTTATCAAAGCAAGCTGATTGATAATGCCAATGGTTTGAAAGGCCTTGGAATTGATAATTCCGCGGTGGTAAAAACCATTCAGGATATTTCAAAGCATATTGAGATTATCAAGAACGGTGTTCGTGATATGATTGCAGAACGCAAGCGTATCAACAAAATTGCTGATACACACAAGCGTGCCCTTGCCTATTGCGATGATGTAAAGGAGAAATATTTTGATTTAATCAGAGACTCCGTTGATAAGCTTGAGTTGCTGGTTGACAACGAAGACTGGCCGCTCGTAAAATACCGGGAGTTGTTGTTCCTTCGCTAAGATAGTGGGTGATTGATTGGGGTTAGGCGGGTCTTGCAAGGGACCCGCCTTCTTTTTGATCTCGACAACGCTCGATCTCGACTACGCTCAATCTTGGCTAAGTTCGATCACAGGAACATAAATTAATTAAGGAATCTTCACCTGGTTCCTCGCTCAATTTTAGGCGATACAGCTCCGTCCAGCATCTGGTTGAACAGCATCCTGAAAGTTCCGTGAGCCTGGCCTCTGAAAGTAATTTCCGGTCCGAAGGTCAGGAGCTTGCCTTTTCCAATGGAGGCTTCAAAGGCGACCACACCACCTTTAAGATATTCCTGTCCCCATGCCCAGCCGCTTCGGAGCGGTGCTTCTTCGCCGAACCATGCCAGTGGCCTGATGTTGCCCTGCGAAATGGCCTCAGGACTAAGTTTAAATACAGGGCTGTTTTCAAAATAAACGTCTGTCTTGTTGCGCATGCCCCAGGTTGCTGAAACAGTTGAATCCAGTTTCACCCGGAGAATACTTCCCGGAACATAATATTTTTCGCCCGGCAGATTTTTTTCTGTTCCGGTAGCTGAAATTTCTGTCAGAGCATTTTTCACCGCGAGACCGAGCTGATAAGCAAGGTTGGCACTTGTGCCGATGGTGATGACCCTGCCGCCTGCTTCCATGAACCTGCGAAGTTCAGGAATGGTTTTGTCTGGAGTAATTCTGCCGAGTGAATGGTGGAATTCAGCAGGAATTTCTTCAGGCTTTGGATCGCGGCGGGCCCAGCCCCAGGGATTTTCTTCAGTATCTCTGCGTACGGCAGGAACTGCTCCAGTTACCAGAATAAGCACATCATACTTTGATTTCAGATTGCCTTCATCAATATTTTTAGAATAGATGACATCACCTTTGAAGTGGTATTGTTCCATCAGCCATCGAATCCATCCGCTGGGCATGGAACCGCCATAGGTATCCCATAACGCAATTCTGGTGGTTCCCACTTTTGTCAGATTTCCGGGGGTTGAGGTTGCAGCTTTTGCAACAAGTCCATTGCTGTCAGCACCTTTTTGCAGAATGGATTTTACTTTGGCAGAGCCGGGTACATAAAAAGATCCTGCAGGCATTCCCTGTTTCGGAACTCCTGAAGTCCTGTAAACAGGCAGTCCGGCTTCCAGCAGATCATTCACTGCAATAAAGGAGGCA
>JBMTCO010000197.1:0-2663 GCA_049430945.1 Cyclobacteriaceae bacterium | reverse complement strand
CCATACAACTTCACTTAGATTTCCTTCACTCTGTAACTCCAACATTAGAACATTGTCCTGTGTTGCAATTTGGGTTTGTGCGATTACAGATGCTGAAGTACAGACGCCGAATACAACAAAAGCGAGAAATGATAAAAGTTTCATAATTAAGATTATTTCAAAGGTTAAATTTATAACTATTGAAAGAATTTAAAAATGACATACCGGGAAATTTTTTCCTGAAACTACCAATCCAAGCAGGAATACCCCTTTTTCAGCCTCAGAACGCTTTAAAACGGAAATTACTGAAAACAAAAAAAGAGATTTAACCTAACTTTAAATCTATCAACGTGCCCCTTGTCAGGACAATTTTACAACCATTTTCAATTGAATTTGACCTATGAACATCACAAAATCTGTTTTAGCGCTTTTGTTTGTCCTTTTCTGCCTGGTAACTCATGGGCAAGAGAAAAAAGAGGATGCAAAAATTATCCCCGAACCAAAGGAATTCATTACCTCCCATCAGATCATCACATCAGGCAAACAGGTCAAATACAAAGCCATTGCAGGTGAAACTTATCTGAAAAAAGATGGTGAGCCGGTGGCTTCTATCTGGTCATTCACCTACAAACTGGACGGACCGGAAGTACCCGGGCGACCTGTAACTTTTATATTCAACGGTGGCCCGGGATCTGCCTCCCTCTGGCTTCATTTGGGAATGTTCGGGCCTGTGCTTGCAAAAGTGGACAGCAAGGCAAAGTCTGACGACGGCGCCCCGCCCTACCCTGTGGTGACAAATACCCAGTCACTGCTGGATATCACAGATCTTGTTTTTATTGATCCGGTAGGGACAGGCTTCAGCCGTGTGGTTGGAAAAGGAAAAACAGAGGACTACTGGGGACTGAATGAAGATGCGAATTCAATTGCCGAATTCATCAGGCTGTGGGTGACAAAGAATAAAAGGTGGAATGCTCCAAGATATATTGCAGGAGAAAGCTTTGGAACGGTGAGAGCTGCAGCGGTTACGGATATTCTGGAACGCGATGGACAAAGTATGGCCATCAACGGAGTGATTCTGATCTCACAATGTCTGGATTACGCAGGGTCTACCTCTGTCCCGGAGAATATTAATTCCTATATCACCTATTTTCCAAGTATGGCAGCCACGGCCTGGTACCATGGGAAGGCCGGACAAGGAAAAACCCTGGAGCAGTTTGTTGAGGAGGCCAGAGGTTTTGTGCAAAATGAATATGTCAATGCCTTGTATATGGGCAGCCGGTTGCAAAAAGATCAACGGCAGAAAATCGCGGAAAGGCTTTCATATTTTCTTGGTCTGCCGAAAACATATATTGAACGCTCTGATCTGAAGATTCTGATGCCAAGGTTCCGAAAGGAACTTCTGCGTGACCAGGGACTTACGATAGGACAGCTCGACGGTCGATACACAGCTATGGAATCGGATCAAATAGCCGACCGCCCTACCATGGGCGATGCAGCCGGCTTCAGCACTGCGAGCGCATACACCGCTGCAATCAATCATTATATGTCAGGCACCCTCAATGTTGTAATGGACCGACCTTATCTGACTTCAAACTCAGAACTGGGATCAAAATGGAGATGGCGTGATGTGCCTGAAGGCAGTTACTACGAACCATCTTATGTCAATGTTGCCGAGAAAATGGCAAATGCCCTGAGGATCAACAAAGATTTGCGGGTGCTGATTGCAAACGGCTACTATGATCTGATCACCCCATTCTACGATGCAGAGTTTACATTCAGCAGATTTGGAATATTACCTGAACGCGTGACTATGACCTATCATGAGGCCGGTCATATGATGTATCTGCATGAAGCGGATTTTAACAAGCTGAACACAGAAGTCAGAAAGTTTATTACCGGACAGGCAAAAAATTAATTCGGGGCCGGATTAATTACCGGCTGTAAACTCCTGCTCGCGGATACCTGTTGAAGTATGCATGCGCACCTTGTAGTTTCCTGTTTTTAAAAACCGTTCGTAATGAACAAAATAAGGGAGCAGACTTTTCTGACGAGATACCACCATATCCCAGCGATATGTATTGAAGCCTCTTCGCGCTGTAAAAGGTGCTGAATAAATTATCTCATTGGCAGAATTAATAACTTCAAGCCTTACTTCTCCTGACTGCACTGACCAAAAGTTAATGGGCAGTTTTGTTAAGGAGCTGTATTCAACAGCACCACCATCCTTACGATATGTAGGCAGTTTAGCAGGCGGAATTTCAAATAAATGATCTCCTACTTCCTTCTTCTCAAGTTTTTCATAAACAGGTCTAAGATTCAGTTTATATATTCCCCGGCCATGAGTGGCAGCCACCAGATCAGAGGACTTCATATCTATTTCAATATCAGAGACAGCAGCCTGAGGCATATTTCTGCCAAGTAAAGACCAGGATTTACCACGATCTGTTGAAATATAGACTGCACGATATAGACCGGCATACAATACCTGCTCCAGATTGGGATCCTCTTTTAAAACATAAGAAACTTCACCTTTCAGGTTGCCGGCAATGGACTCCCATGTTTTTCCGTAATCCTCAGATTTGAAAAGATAGGTGTTAAAATCATCATAGTTCAAACCTGATAGCGCCACATAAACCCTTGAGGCACTGAACTTTGAAGGAACGATACTTCGTACATAAGCAGCC
>JBMTCO010000196.1:0-2740 GCA_049430945.1 Cyclobacteriaceae bacterium | reverse complement strand
TGAACTTTATAAAATCCGAATTCTTCTGCCAGATGGGTTATGGTGAAAATTTCCTGGCGCATCCTGTACCAGCCACGCGAGAGAACGACATCCAGCTGATATGGGGTCAGGGTTGCAGGTGTGACTTTGTCAAAATAAGGATCCATATCAGGCATAAAAACAAAATTAATGAAGTCCGCAGCCAACATACCACCCGCCGAACCGGTTTTAATTTTATTTTTGTTTTCCCGCCTTTATCATGAACCTGAATCTTTCAAAGGTCTTGCTGACCTTCATGCTTTTTGCAGCCATTACAAAAGTTACCGGACAAAATCTGCAATGGGATTACCGCCTGCCGTTTTACGGTTTTGCCGATAACCGTGAGTATTTCAATACCGTACATCCTCCCCAGACAATCTTCGGCGCCCGCTTTTCTCCTGAAGCCGGTTATTCACCGGACAGCCTTCACAGTGTCCGTTTTGGTATGCACATCACCAAGGAATTCGGAAGCCTTGAAAATGATTATCTCTTTAACCCGATTTTGTACTACCAGTATAAGGACCGGAAAACAGAATTACTGATGGGCATGTTTCCGCGTCAGGGACTTGTGGACCAGTTTCCGCTTTTCCTGTTAAATGATACCCTGAGATATTTCCGTCCGAATGTTGAAGGTGTTTTTCTTAAAAGAAAATTCAAAAACGGATTTCAGGCAGCATGGGTTGACTGGACCAGCAGACAGACCAACACAGAACGGGAGACTTTTCTTGCGGGCATGCACGGACGTCAACAGCAAGGCCGATTGTATTTTGAAAACTTCTTCACTCTGTACCACTTCTCCTCTCCCATCATCCCGATTCCCGGAGATAACTTAAGGGACAATGCCGCATTGATGCTTCGCCTTGGTGTTAATGCCACCGGAAAAACCGGACTTGATTCCCTGACCTTTCATACATCGTGGCTTACCTCATTTGACCGGCTGCGTGGTGTATACGACTGGAGGACACCTTCAGGCATGCAACTCGGATTTTTTGTGGCTGAAAAAAATCTGTTTCTGAATGCATTATGGTATTCCGGGCAATCTCAAAGTGTGGCTTTCGGGGATAGCTTTTACAAAGCCAGAACATACGGGCGCGCAGACATGGGATGGTATCTTTTCAATAAGCCTTCCGTTCAGGTCAAATTTGTTTTTTCAATCCACTATATTGAAAAAAGCCTTGATACCCAGCAACTGCTTACTGTTCAGATACCAACCGGACGCTGATTCATGAACAGAGGCCTGCTATATTTCCTTTCAGGGTGGGCGTTACTCGCCCTTGTGCAGGCAACATTCACAGACCTCGCCAATGATGAAGCATATTACCGGGTATACAGCCTGAATCCCGACTGGGGCTATTTTGATCATCCGCCTGTTGTAGGACTGATGATCAGGGCAGGAGATTTTCTGATCGCGGGCGAAGCGGGTGTTAGACTGATGACCATAATATCGCAGATCGCAGCACTTTTTTTAATAGGCAGATACCTCTTGCCGGCGGGAACAGAAACAATGAAACGGTATTTCCTGCTTGTTGTACTGATTCCGCTCATCCATGTATTTTCATTCATCGCAGTTCCCGATCCTCCATTGTTGCTTGGTACAGTAATCTTTCTGGTCCTTTTTAAAAAATACACTGAAAGCCCATCATGGAATCTTACAGTACCGCTCGCTGTAACCATGGCCTTCATGATGTACTCAAAATATCATGCAGCACTGGTCATTCTTCTGGTGATGTTCAGCAAGCCGGGATTGTTTAAAGATTTAAGATTCATGTCTGCCTGTGTTCTGGGTGCATTGCTTTTCAGTCCGCATCTGTGGTGGCAATATGTGAACGAGTTCCCTTCCTTTAAATACCACCTGGTTGACCGCAACCGCTCCTTTCAGCTGAAAGATGTGGGAATGTATATTCTGAATCAGCTGATCAATTTTAACCCGGTTCTGTTTCTTGTTTTATTATATCGGCTCCGAAAGACGAAGGGTCAGTCATCGGATTTTGAGCGGGCGATGAAGTTTCTATTTTTCGGATTTCTGATATTTTTCCTGATCATGACCTGGCGCGGTCATATTGAACCGCAATGGACTTATGTGCTGGTGATCCCTGTTATATATTTCTCAGTGAAATATCTGACCGACCGGGATTTTAAAATCGTACGACTCAGTGCATTCTTAATAATTCCTGTCCTCCTTGCCGGCCGACTTTTTCTGATGTTTGATATACTTCCTGTGGCCACTGAATTTCACGGCTATCCTGCCCTTGCAGAAAAAATTAAGGCAGAAGCAAACGGCCGGACCGTTGCAATAATGAACTCCTATCAGCTTACTGCAAAATATAATTTCTACACAGGCGACACACCGGTAGGAATGGTTACGGAGGGAAGAAGAAATCAATACACCCTGCTTCAGGATGAAGCACCGGTTCTTGGAAAACCGGCGTTACTGGTAAGCAGAAGAGAAAAAGATGGATTTCGTGAAATCAGTGCCGGCGGATTTTATTCTGTCTGGATAAAACCCGTGGACGAATTTTCATATTTTGAACAGGTTGAAATTATCGGACCTGAAAAACTGAATACAAATTCAACAACGATTAATTTGAAAATCAATAACCCCTATAACCTGGAAATTGAATTGAATACCGGCCGGGAAATCGTATTAATCATTATGAAAAACGGAAAGCCGGACAAAATGTTTGCAGTACAAACAAATACAAAACGCCTTGCAATCGGGAGT
>JBMTCO010000195.1:0-2747 GCA_049430945.1 Cyclobacteriaceae bacterium | reverse complement strand
ACTAGTCTGGGAATCAGCACCTTATACTTGTCAATTAAAAATGATGTCAAGGTAACGACACTGGAAGGAAGCCAAAGCCTTAAACAACTTGCAGAGTTTGCCTTTGATAATCTGGGGAGAAAAAATATAGAGCTCATTATAGGTAACATTGATGACACCCTTTCACCTGCATTGGAATCAATGCCAATAGTCGATTTAGCCTTTCTTGATGCAAACCACAGACTTGCGCCTACTGTTGCCTATGCTGAAAAATTATGGAGTCACTTAAAACCAGGCGGAGTACTGATTGCTGACGACATCCATCGGTCAGCTGAAATGGGGAAATCATGGAAGCACATACTTAAGATGAAAGGATGCTCTGCATCTTTTGATCTGTTCAGATGGGGACTGGTGGTAAAGGAACCATCTAATCTTGATGGTCACCACATATGGAGTATTCGATGAGTCTATTCAAATCTTAATGACTCTATCGGATCCAGTCGCGATGCCTTGTACGCAGGGTAATAGCCAGAAATAAGACCAACAGCAACGCAAATCATAAAACCAACACCCATCCAAAGCCATGGTACAATAAACACATCAATATTCATGACCCTCGCAATCAGGTTGCCTATCAGTATTCCAAGGCAAATTCCGACCAGGCCTCCAAGAACACAAACTACGATTGCCTCAATAATAAACTGCTGACGAATCCTGATGGGTGTTGCACCCAGTGCCTTCCTGACGCCTACTTCCCTTGTTCTTTCTGTAACTGAAACCATCATGATATTCATTAGAGCAATGGCAGCTCCGAGCAGGGTTATAAATCCTACACCAAAGCCGCCCATCTGAAGGTATCCGATAATTGTGTTGAGTTGCTGCGCCAGCGTTTCGCTTTTTTCAATATCAAAGGAATTAGGCCTGCCGATCTCATCATTTCTTATGATACGCATCAGACCGGTAGCCTCTCCCATTGCCATATCCAGCATTCCAACTTCTTTTACGCCGATGGTCATCCTGTATTCAAGGCCTCTTCCTCCAGCAAGTTGATTCGCGACTGCAATGGGGATGTATACAGCATTATCAAAACTGTCACCTGAAATGCTTCCCCGTTCTTTTAAAACCCCTACAACTTTAAATCTGGCACCCTTAAGACTGACGTAAGAGCCAACCGGATCCTCATCGTCCTTAAAAATTGAAGATACAATTTTGCTTCCTATCACCGCAACCCGTGAACCATAATTGAGCTCTATGAGTGAAAAATTTCTGCCCTTTTCCACATCCAGACCCCGAATGGCAAAAAACTCTTCATTAATTCCTCGGATGCGGACATTCGGATTTGTTTTGAGGGAAGCGTGACTCACTTCAGCTCCAAAACTCAGTAATGTGAAAATGGCAACAGAAGCGTTTTGGTTGTATCTGTTTTTAAAGTCCATTACTTCAGCATACTTTAACGGAGGGTAAACACGCTCCTTAATTCCGCCCTGAAATCCACCCTTGCTGTCTTTGGAAGTCAGATCAAATGTATTTACCCCAAGTGACGAGAGACTACTGGTCACTGAATTTTCAATGGCATCAATAGCTGTCAAAATCCCTACCAGGGACATAATTCCTATGGCTACAATGCAGGCGGTAAGAATGGAACGGAGCTTGTTGGACTTTACGGACCTAAGTCCCTCACGTATATTTTCGGATAAGTTCATTCAGATCGTTTTAAAAGCCTGTTCAGTGGCAGGCAAAATAAAGTGGAAAAAGGCTTTTTAACATGGTAATTTCACGGCAAAGTTAATTAAACGATGGTGAGGGGAATTTTGTTATCAATTTTACTTGTGGGCAGATTAGCCTTTGCAAACAATTTATTCATCCCAATGGATGAAAAACAGGCAAATCACTTGAAAGCGTACGGAATTGCATACTGGATTCTGAAAAAAGACATCCAGGTGGACTGGCTGCTGAATTACAGGGGCGGCAGTTTCATGTGTGATTTCCATCCTGAAATTCAGAGTGAGCTGGTGGCACGTGGCATTTCCTATCAAGTAATCAGCAGTGCCCAGGCCAATTCAATTTTGACAGAGATTTCCAGTCCGGCCGTTAATTACGACATCATGAAGCTTGAAAAAGCTCCAAGGATTGCAGTGTACACACCAAAATCAAAACAGCCGTGGGATGATGCTGTTACACTTGTGCTAACCTATGCAGAGTTTCCCTATGATGTAATCTTTGATGATGAAGTCATGCGAAATGACCTGCCTAAATATGACTGGCTACACCTGCATCATGAAGACTTTACGGGACAATACGGTAAATTTTATCGTAGCTATTCTAATTTTCCCTGGTATATAGAGCAGCAAAAAGAAGCCGAAGACATGGCCAGGAAGCACGGTTTTGCGAAAGTTTCACAACTAAAACTTGCTATCGTAAAACGCATCAAGGAATTTGTTGCTGGCGGAGGATTTCTATTTGCCATGTGCTCGGCTACAGACAGTTTTGACATTGCACTCGCAGCAGAAGGAACAGACATCTGTGCACCTATGTACGACGGAGATGCCGCAGATCCTTCGGCTCAGGACAAACTTGACTTCAGCAAAACGCTTGCCTTTACCGATTTTCAACTGGTCCGGGACCCGTATGAATATGAATTCTCAAACATAGATAATTCCCAGATGGAACGCGGGTTGAGGCAGGACAACGATTACTTTCAATTATTTCAATTTTCTGCCAAATGGGACCCTGTTCCAACCATGCTTACACAAAATCATTCCCTCACC
>JBMTCO010000194.1:0-2716 GCA_049430945.1 Cyclobacteriaceae bacterium | reverse complement strand
AAAATCCTGGAGAACAGACAGAACCAGAGTGATATTTTTTTCAATGATTTGTGCTGATAAACCTAAATTAGAGCGTTTTGCCGGTATATGAGCGACAGATTTGCGAAAATTTTGAATAAAGTCGCTTGTATGGCACTCAATCTTTTAAAATCTTACAGGATAAAGTTCAACCTATCTTATGAAAAAATCCATTTTACTGTTATTTATTCTCGCAACCGCACTTCCGCTCCTTGCTCAGCGAATGCTGGAGGGAGAATCAGCGGTTAGTTCTACCGGTGCTGTTACCATAAAAGGCAAACGGGTTCCGTACACGGCCACTGCGGGCACACAGCCTGTGTGGGGTAATGACGGAAAAGTCATTGCCTCTTTATTTTATACCTATTACGAACGCACCGATGTTGTTGACCGTGCCTCCAGGCCGCTGATCTTGTCATTCAACGGAGGTCCCGGATCGGCTTCGGTATGGATGCATGTTGCCTACACGGGACCAAAGATTCTTGAAATTGATTCAGAAGGTTATCCGGTACAGCCTTACGGCGTGAAAGATAATCCGCACTCCGTACTGGATGTGGCTGATATTGTATTCATAGATCCTGTGAACACAGGCTATAGCCGTATTCTTGACAAGGATGCAAAACGTGAAGAGTTTTTCGGCGTGAATGCTGATATTAAATATCTGGCTGAATGGCTGAACACTTTTGTGACCAGGAAAAACCGCTGGCAATCACCCAAATATCTGATTGGCGAAAGTTACGGCACCACCCGTGTTTCAGGTCTTGCATTGGAATTGCAAAACGCTCAGTGGATGTACCTTAATGGTGTAATTCTGGTTTCTCCCACAGAACTTGGTATCAACCGCGGTGATCAGATTGAAGCTGCGAACCGCGTGCCCTACTTTGCTGCTGCAGCATGGTATCACAAAGCACTTCCTGCAGACCTTCAGAAGCGCGACCTGACGGATGTATTGGCCGAAGCTGAAAAATATACCATCAACGAAGTGATTCCTGCCATTGCACAGGGCGGCTTCCTTGATCCTGCAAAAAGAAATCAGGTGGCAGAAAAGATGGCCTATTATTCAGGAATCTCCTCCAAAGTTATACTCCAGCACAACCTGGATGTACCAACTCAGTATTTCTGGAAAGAATTGCTGCGCGACCGCGGCGGTTATACAGTCGGACGACTGGATTCACGCTACCTTGGTATTGACCGCAAGGAAGCCGGCGACCGCCCTGATTATAATTCAGAGCTGACCTCGTGGCTGCACAGCTTTACACCTGCCATCAATTACTATCTGCGTGAGGTTCTTAAATATAAGACTGATGTAAAGTATAACATGTTTGGTCCTGTAAATCCATGGAACCGCAACAACGACAACACCGGTATTAACCTGCGTCAGGCGATGGCACAAAATCCTTATCTAAATGTGATGTTCCAGTGCGGCTATTTTGATGGTGCAACAACCTACTTTGAAGCAAAGTATACCATGTGGCAGCTTGACCCGGGAGGTAAATTCAGAGACCGCTTCAGATTTGAAGGATACCGCAGTGGTCATATGATGTACCTGCGCGAAGAAGATCTGGCAACGGCCAATGAGCACCTGAGGGATTTCATTAGCAAAACAGTACCTAAAAAAGGAGTTCCTGCTAAATATTAACAGCACCTTGAAAATCACAAGAACCTTATGAACACCAGATCATTTCTGACCGGAGGAATCATCGCCGGAACAGTTTATTTCTTTCTTGGGTGGCTTGTATTCGGTGTAATTCTTGCCGATACCATGAGAGGTCACATGAATGAAGCACTGATGAGAAAGGATGAAGATATGATTCTCTGGGCACTGGTAACCGGAAATCTTTGCTACGGTTTTCTGTTATCCTACATTTTCCAGCATATGGGTGTAAATAATGCCCGCAGAGGTTCCGCAGCAGGTGCCACAATCGGTCTGATTACATCTCTCACTTTTGATCTGAATTTCTTCGGAACTTCCACCATGTATAAAGATCTGCTTGTCGTGGCATTCAATGCCTCCGCCTTTCTGGTGGTCAGTGCGATTACAGGGCTTGTACTCGGAATTTGGATGAGCAGGGCTCCGGTCATAGAATAGTTACTTTAATAAAGAAAATAAAAAGGACCGGAATATTACCGGTCCTTTTTTATTGGTCTTTGTCTCAGATAAGATTTTCAATCGGTCAGCTTCCAGCCGGTTTCAACATGGACCTTTCGGAGAATCATAAAAAAAGGAATCCACCAGATCAGATCATTGGTGATCAGTGTCCATCCGAAAGCTGCCGGGACCTTGCCCAGCATGAAATTGAGTACAAAACCTGCAGGTCCGAGAATCTTACCCAGAAAACCCACGGCAACAATTGGCCAGTGTCGGACAGGGTCAGCACTTGCCCACCAGTAACCCAGTCCATAAACCCCAATCACCATTCCCATTCCCTGCCAGATCATTAAATGTTCAGGAACATCCATCCCGGTCCATTCAAAAAAGGCGGAAGGAAACAGTACCACCCAGGCCCCCCAGATCAGGTTGTAAACAGCAGCAGCCTTAAGTGACTGCCTCATCCATAAAGAAGAAATCGCTGCCATATTGAAATTACTGATTGATCAGATCCGGAACTTTACAAAATCCAAAATTAAAATAATCGTCCAGCAGGCCGTCCTTACGCTATGGATACTGAGCAGTCTTTTCACCAGCGATTCAGAATTTCCT
>JBMTCO010000193.1:0-2767 GCA_049430945.1 Cyclobacteriaceae bacterium | reverse complement strand
TTGAGAAAAAACAGCTGATACCATGATGACAAATCATCTGTATGCGGAGGCTCATACTTCATTTCAGGTTCAATGGAGTGCTCCACACGGTTAATACCCATCAACTGTAGTGAGGATTGTCCACGCAATTGACATGTTACAATCTGAAGGATTATAAATGCAGACAAAAATATTTTCATCATCAAACTACTTTAAACCATCCTTGCCACAGGCCTTGTCAGACAGGTCGGCCCGCCCCCGCCTGGCACACAGATATGACTGCCTGAAAAAGTGATCACCTCCGTACCTGCCTCACGCAGCCGCGCTGCAGTGACAGGATTGCCCTTTTCAATCACACATTTACGCGGTGCAATGGCCAGGACATTACACCCCAGCGTATCAAACTCCGAATCAGGGACTTCAACAAGCTGCATACCACGATCCAGTAAATAGTTCCTGAACCGGACCGGCATCAGTGGACTGTAAACAACTGCAAGGTCTTTGTCAACAGGACTCAGAACAGACATCAGATGGAAAACATCAGTCGGACCTTTGTAATGGGGAAGATCCACCTCAATGACTTCAACACCCTGCGGTTCAAGAAATTTTCTCAGCTGCCGGATACCTTCCGCATTGGTCCTGTAACCATAACCAACTGCAAGGGTCTTTTCATCCAGCCACGCCACATCACCGCCTTCAACAGTTCCCGGAGCTTCAATGACTCCAAGAATTTTATGTCCTGCCGAACTGTAATAATTTCCGCATGCCGTTGGTTCATGCTTGCGAAGCGCTTTGCCCATGGTACACAATATCACCCCGCCATCTGTCTGTATGGAGGCATCCCTGCAATAAATCGAATCAATAGTTGTGCTTACATCAGCAGGAAATTCAAAAATTCTGGTGACGTTATCTTCAAAGATTTTGCGGAAGGAACTGTATTCTTTCAGTGCTTCGTTATAGTCCGGTATGCTTAAGAAGTTATGAGATTTCCAATGCTGCTCAAGCGTGGCCTGGTTAATAAACGAATGCTCCACAGACTTCAGAAATACCTCGGCAAGAAATCCGTATTCAGAATGGGCAGTCTTTTTCATTAGAATAAAAATTCAATACTGTTTCATTTTCCTCCAGGCATACAACGGAATGCCTGCCACTACGGCAAGCAGTCCGAAATAAACAGACTCCATACCCGCTCCGGCCAGTGCCCAGATAGAATATCCAAATCCAATTAAGGCCAGGGCGATGTATTTATTACGCTTCCGCCTGTCAGTGAATTTCGCTGATGCAACAACCATAAATGAGGCCATGGACAACAGATAAGCCACCAGCACGGCCATTGTTGAAATAAGAATAATAAACTGAAAAGTATCCGCAAGCGTCGCCGATGTATTCATCAGTAACAGTATGGTGATCAGCACGCTTGAACCAATCAGACTGATTGCAGGAACTCTGAATTTATTCTCTTTCGCAAACAAAGCTGGTAATAATTTATCCGCTGCCGCAGCAGCCGGTATCTGTCCCTGCATCAGTATCCATCCGTTCAGCGCCCCGAAAGTTGAGATTACCGCCCCTCCTGCCACCAGGTACCCTGCACCCGGTCCCCATATCCGCGAAGCCGCATCCGCAAAGGGGGCAGTGGATTTCTGCAATTCCCCAATTGGAATAATCCCCATCACAGAAACAGTTCCCAAAAAATATACTGCTGTAACCACAACTGTCCCGAGGATGGTTGCCAGCGGAACAGTTCGTTCCGGATATTCCACACTGCCCGAGGGAATGGTCGCTGATTCAAGCCCTAAAAATGCGAACAAGGTCAATGTTGCCGTGGAGGTAATGGCTCCGGCAACTGAACTGTCACTTACATTAAAAGCAGCGAAGTGCTCAGCACGGATATAAAATAATCCGCCGACTGCTATGGTCACCAGCGGCACAAGTTTTAAGATGGTCGTTACCAGTTGCACACTTCCCGCCGCGGCAACGCCTCTGGTATTTACCCAGGTAAGAAACCATGTCGCCGCCAGCGCAGTTATAGCTGTGTTGAATGCGTTGGAAGAAACAGCCGGGAAAAATACACCGAGATAACTGACAAATGCGATGGCGATGGCTGCATTGGTGGTCCATAATGAAATCCAATAACTCCATGCCACCAGAAAGCCTGCAAAATCTCCCAGCCCGTGTTTGGTATAGGTATAGGGTCCACCGGCTTCCCCCGGATAAATCTGACTCAACCGGGCATACACGATGGCAAGCACAATGGCACCGGCTCCTGACAACAACCAGCCAAACAGACTGACACTACCGTATGCTGCCAGTGCAACCGGCAACATAAAAACTCCGGACGCAATCATGTTTCCGGTGACAAGTGAGGTAGTCCGCCATAGTCCTATCTTTTTTGGTTGCGCTTCGGAAGTCATTTAATGAGTTGATGAAGGAAGATAATTATTTGATCACAATTCTGATCACCTCCTCACCTGCCTTGAGCAGATAAAGACCGGCAGGACAATGCGAAACATTGAAAACAATTTCATTGGCATTATCGGAAGCTGTTTGTTTTAATTCCACCGACTGACCCCACATATTTATAAGCTTAAAATTTTCAGGTCTTATCGTTGAATCTGATTTTTTAACTCTGATAAAACCGTTTGTAACCGGATTCGGAAATACTTCAAACCTGTTATCTTCTTTAAGCGATGTTATTGTTCCTCCTCTGATTCTGGTGTAATCCGGAATTCCGTAACCCATCAGCGCGTCCGGTTGGGTGTACAAGCTTCCTGACTCCCGGAGTTTTAAC
>JBMTCO010000192.1:0-2793 GCA_049430945.1 Cyclobacteriaceae bacterium | reverse complement strand
TGATAAAAGCGGACCCGGAAAATTTTCATACGACATCCGGGTATTTCATTCAGTTGATGAAGGAAAAAACTGGAATAATTCCTTTTTGCTTAACGACGATGGACTTGAAGCTGAACATGGTTTTGTGTCTATGACGCCCCTGAACGGAAATGTATTTTTTACCTGGCTTGACGGAAGACAAACGGCGAATGCATCCTCAACAGAACCAAGCCACGACAGTCATCACGGATCCATGAGCCTGCGCGCCGGGATAAGGTCTTTTTCAGGTGAGAAGATTTCAGAATGGCTCATTGATGACAGAACATGTGATTGCTGCCAGACCACTGCTGCAGTATTTAATAATAGGCCGCTGGTTATCTACAGAGACCGGAGCGAAACAGAAATCCGGGACATGGCGGTGAGCAGATTTGAATCCGGCATCTGGAGTACCCCCTCACCGGTAAGTACCGATGGCTGGCAGGTAAAAGGATGTCCTGTTAATGGCCCTCGGGTAGCAGTTGCCGGAAAAAATATCGCAAGCGCCTGGTTTACCTCTGCAAATGGTCAGCCCGCTGTGTATGTGGCCATTTCAGGAGACGGTGGAAAAAATTTCGGTGAACGCGTTCGAATTGATGAAGGAAATGCAAACGGCAGGGTAGATATCACACCTTTGGGGGATGATTTTATTGTATGCTGGCTTGAAGGTGAAGAGATTAGGATAAAAAGACTATTTAAGGACGGCTCATCAGGGAAATCAAGCCTTATTGCAACTTCAAGTTCTTCACGGACTTCAGGGTTTCCTCAGCTTACAACACTTTCCGAATTAGAGGTTATAATGGCCTGGACCGATATAACTTTAAAAAGAATCAGGACAAAAGTAATCCGGCCGGAGTAAAGAAACTGAGTTCTTCTATTCAGCCTGGTCCTTTTCTTTCCTATTTTCTTTGATAAATAATCCGGATGCCACAAATCCCATCAGTCCACCATAAAGAGTGCTGTTCAGTGGTGAAGAGGTAATCGGACAGGTGCCCGTCACACAACCGATTTGTTGCCAGTATAAAAATCCTGCTGCAAGGCCAACGACAGTACAGACGAGGTATATCAACCGGTGCTTCATAATCAAATCAAAATATTCCGGCTTAAGCCTTTTTAGATGGACAGACAAAATTGGTCCGTGGAATATTTGTGTCAGAAATGGCCTTGAAGCCACCGGCTACATCAATAAGATTTTGCCAGCCACGTGAGCGCAGTATTGAAAGCGCAATCATAGACCGGTATCCTCCTGCACAATATACATAGGCATCACCCTGTTTTGGAATTTCAGAAAGGTGGTCATTCAAAAAGTCAAGCGGTACACTCACGGCTTTTTCGGCATGCTCAGCCTCAAACTCTCCGGGCTTACGTACATCAAGAACTTTTAGGTCGCCTTTGGCGTACCGGTCGGCAAACTCTGATGCTGATATGCTGACAATTGAATCTGTTTCTTTTCCTGCTGCTGACCATGCATTCAATCCGCCCTTCAGGTAACCAAGCACATTGGTATAGCCGACGCGGGCAAGACGGGTTACGGTTTCTTCCTCCCTGTTGGCTTCAGTAATAAGCAAGAGCGGATGTTCAACGCCGGGAATCAGCGCACCAACCCACGGAGCAAAGCTTCCGTCAATTCCAATATTTATGCTATTCGGAATGAAGGCATTTGCGAAAACCTGCGCAGCTCTGGTATCAAGTACAAGCGCTTCAGATTCATTTGCCGCAGCCTCAAATGCTTCAACATCAAGTGCTTTCACACTGCGGTTGAGTACCACATCAATACTTTCATAACCCTGTTTGTTGAGCCTTACATTTTCAGGGAAATAAGCAGGTGGCGGAAGGAGACCATCATTCACCTCTTTAATAAACTCATCACGCGACATGTCGGCACGAAGGGCATAGTTCATTTTTTTCTGATTGCCAAGCGTATCAACAGTTTCCTTCATCATGTTTTTTCCGCAGGCTGACCCCGCGCCATGTGCCGGATAAACGATGACATCATCAGCAAGCGTCATGATCTTATTGCGTAAGGAATCATAAAGCATACCCGCAAGTTCATCCTGTGTCATATGCGCTGCCTTTTGAGCCAGGTCAGGTCTTCCTACATCACCTAAAAAAAGCGTATCACCGCTGAATATGCAATGATCTTTTCCCTGCTCATCGCGAAGCAAGTAGGTAGTGGATTCAATTGTATGGCCGGGTGTATGAAGAACCTTAATGGTCACCTTACCCACTTTCAGTTCTTCACCGTCCTTTGCGATATACGCATCAAAAGAAGGATTTGCGGTAGGTCCATAAACGATTTTAGCTCCGGTCTTGGCTGCAAGATCAAGATGGCCTGAAACGAAGTCAGCATGAAAATGGGTTTCAAGAACATATTTGATGGTGACGCCATCTGCTTTCGCCCGCTGAATGTAGGGGTTAACCTCCCTGAGGGGATCTATTACAACTGCTTCATTTTCAGACCGTATATAATAGGCTCCTTGAGCAAGGCATCCGGTATAAATCTGTTCTACTTTCATATTTTAATTCTTTCTGACGTCAATAATAAGGATACAAAGTTGTAACGAGGAGCTAATATTAATCAGTAACCACGGTCACAAAGGACAAAATTATAAAATCCCCTAAAGCTTTAAACGGTGAATTTCATTGCGAACAATGCGGATTTGCCCTGCAGACTCCATTTTTTTAAGTAACCTGGAAATCACCTCCCTTGAGGAATTGAGGTCATTGGCTATTTCCTGATGGGTTACAGGGATAATCTGCCCGAAAATGCTGAACTGT
>JBMTCO010000191.1:0-2880 GCA_049430945.1 Cyclobacteriaceae bacterium | reverse complement strand
GCCGATTTCTGTTCCTGCCGGTGCTCCGTCAGCAATGGTTGAATTGCTCAGGGAAAGCCCTGTCGGGGCGGTATTAGGGCTGGAGGATTGATACTGTATTGCCCCGATGTCTAACCTGCTGCCATCAACATCCAATAGGGCAGGGTCTCCTGAATTGATTGCCGGTGAACCGGACTGAAGTGAAAAATCAGCCGCCGCGGCATTGGTGAACAGCGGATCGGATGACAGATTTCCCGTTCCTGCCCATCCGTTCTGGATGATGGAATAAGACACCGTCGCCGTTGAGGTGCGGTCGATTTGCTGACCATTATTACCTGAGTTACCCCAGAAAATACAATTGACCGCACTGCCGCTTGCCATTCCTCCCGCAGTCCAGGGATTGCCAAGTACACCTCCGGTATTATTGTATACCGTACAGTTGTAGGAGATACAACCGGCAAGGGCCATAGGGTTATTGCCTGCTGAATTATTATAAATAAGACTGCGGTAAACCGTACAGTTGGTGATGCCGCAACCATTGGCTGCGAAGTTGTTCCGGACAATACAGTCTTCAACAATCACATCGCCAGTTTGTCCAATATTATAAATTGGACCTCCGCTATAAGCTGCATTACCGGTGGTATTCTCAATCACACTTCTGGTGATTTTTGCTTTTCCTGCGGTCACATACACCGCACCGCCACCGTTATAATAGGGGATTACCGCATTGCGGATGGTAAGATTAATCAGGCTTGCAGGGTTAGCATCTGAATTCGTGATAATGAATCCCCTGCCTGCCCCTGCCACATCTACAATAACCGATTCTGCAGCACCATTTCCTTTTATGATCACGGATTTTGTTACACTGATATTGCTTTCTGTATAGGTACCAGGCGCAAGCTTAACGGTGTCACCGGCCACAGCGGCGTTTATTGCCTCCTGAATGGTTGCGTATTGTGACGGCACATTTAAAACCTTCGGCTCCACAGCCGTAAATAAGGCCTGTATTTCAGTTTGGGATAATGCCCTGTTCCATAAGCCGACATCATCCAGTGCCCCTTTGAGGACCTCGCTATCTGGTGCACCGCCAAAGGAACCAAATCCCATTTTGATTGACGTTGATGGAACGGGTCCAAGTGTTACCGTATTTCCTAATACCCCATCAACGAAAATTTTATACGTCGTTCCGGATTTGGTCATCACAAAATGTGACCATTTACCCGTCGCATAACTTACCCCTGATGGTATGGTCCAATTCCCCTCATTTAACCAAAGATTGCCATTGCCAACCAACATGAAATCCTGACCTGCAGAATGATAGCCGTTAAAGCCCAGACCTATAAAATTATGTGGGATTGAATTGGCGAATATTTGCAGAAACTTTGAAAGGTCATCAATTCGATACCAAAACTGTATGGTGTATTCATCTTGAGCCGGATCAAGAGGGAATGAGTTGAATGTTACAGTACCCCTTATTCCATTAAACTGATACCCATTTTGGGTCTCATTAAACCTGTTAGTAGTGGGGACTGCCGTGTCTACTACTCCATGATTACCATTTCCACTCTCATCATTAGCATTACCATTAAACGGCCACCAGCCAACCAAACCAGATGTTGGAAGATAAGCCGGAAGAATTTTAATGGTAAATGTTTTTTCATACGACAATCCTCCTGAATCAGTAACCTTAACCCTGATTGAGTAGGAAGATTTAACAGAGGCATTAAATACTGCTGTTGTTTTTAAGACATTCCCGGTTATTGAAAAACTGGAGTTGTCTGTATCTCCTTCACCGGCAGCAAAAGAGTATGTCAAGTCACCGCCTTCAGCATCTGTCGCAGAAAAAGTACCAATATCAGTGCCTACTGCCTGACCATCCGGAATTGTTGCGTTACTGAGTGCTAAGGCACCCGGTGCAGTGTTAACAACTTGTTCTGAAACAGGAGTGTCAGCTGTCCATCCTATGCTTCCAACAGTAAATCCATTAATTCCATTACCGGAGGAGTCAATAATCGCAGATCCTGAGCCTTCATTAAAATGATACAAGGCCAGCGTATTTACATCCGTCCCAAAAGCATTGACAGGAGGGGTAAAATTTCCTCCATATCTTGCCATGTTAGAAATCCGGACCTCATCGATTTTTCCGGTTAGCCTTGAGCTCGATCCGCTGTCCCATGTATGCCTGTTAATAACAACATCACCGTTATCTCCGATTATTCCAACCGGTTTTGTGATCTCTTCCTTTAATACACCATTTATAAACAACTTAAAAACTGCGCCATCATATTGCATGGCTACATGATACCAAACTCCTGTTGTGGTTAAAGAAGGACCTCGGCCATGAGCCCCTGAATTTTCAACGGCCCCTGATGTTCCCTGAAAATATGCCCATGTACCCGGGTAAAAATGCCAGCCTGTTCCAAAGTATTCTGTTCCAATTATTGCTTCATCCTGAATAGAAGCAATGTTAGTCCAAAACTCCACCGTCATTGATGTCAACCCTTGCAGCTTTGGATTTGCAGGGATACGAACATAATTTCCCGGACTGAATGAAAGTGATCTTTCCTGCGAAAAACCCTGGAAAGAAATTAACGAGCAGAAAAAAAATAATAAGCTAAAGCGGTAAAGATTTACCATATGTGTGCGGTTTAATTAAGCCTCCATTAAAATCCGGTTTTTATTGTGACCTAAACCGGAAAGAGTTTAAATCTAATACAGAATTCTGGTAACAACCAAACAGGAAACGAAGTTCAATATCCTGCTTTCCCAGACCGGGAAAATCTAACAAAACCTTTGGAGGGTGCCCTGCCCATTGGCCTGACAGCGAATTTGAGATTTTCTCAAACAAAAAAGCCCGTCATCTTTCGATAACGGGCTTTTAATAAAATAAGGCGATGACTT
>JBMTCO010000190.1:0-2891 GCA_049430945.1 Cyclobacteriaceae bacterium | reverse complement strand
CCAAAACTTGAAGCCACCCTGTAATCTTTTCCAAGGTAACCCTCAATGGTCTTTGCTTTCGCCGGAGACTCAACTATGACAAGATTTTTTGACATCACTTTGCTTTCTACAGCGTCAAATATCATGAAATTTTTAAAATACCAATTTTGAACTTTACCTTTAAGGCCTACTGAGCATTGCATCGCGCAGGAAATCAATTGAATTAATGATGAAAATATTTTTAATCCGGCACGGAGAATCAAAACCAATTGAATTTCCGGGTAAAGATGTTGACAGAAGCCTTACAAGTTTGGGAATCAGTGAGATAGAGCAACTTTCATCGGAATTGTCCGGAATTTTAACTCAACAACCGTTAATTGTCTGCAGTCATGCTGTCAGGGCGGTGAAAACTGCTGAAATCCTGTCATCTAAGTGGAATTGTGTACCCTTCTCGGATCACGAACTTTATTATGGCGGCATTGAAAATTATGAACGCATCATTAAAAACAATCAGGATAAAATGAATCTTATTTTGGTAGGGCACAATCCTGACATTTCTCTTTTTGCATCAACTATTTGTCGCAGAGAGCTCCGTTTTTTACCCGGAAGTTGCGCAGTGATATTACGCACCATTGATGGTGAAATAACAAAAAATGAATTAGTAGAATTTAAACACCCTGAAAGAAAACATCCCAACTAATAAATAAAGTCACAATTATTAATCATGAGTGAATTCATTAATTTGATTGCAAGAGGCGTAGGTGCGCCTGAATTGTTTTTACTGATTCTGGGTGGAATATTTTTTATGTTTTACTCAAGGTTTATTCAATACAAATACTTTACCCATGCCATCAACATCCTCCGTGGTAAGTTTGACGATCCTGATGCACCGGGTCAAATCAATGCATACCAGGCGCTTTCAACGGCGCTTGCCTCTACAGTAGGTATGGGTAATATTGCAGGAGTTGCAGCAGCCATTTCAATCGGAGGACCGGGCGCACTATTCTGGATGTGGGTAACCGCATTTGTCGGTATGTCGACTAATTTCTTTACAAGCGCACTATCAGTGATGTACAGGGGAAAAGATTCCGCAGGTAATATTCAGGGTGGCCCAATGTATGTCATTCGTGAAGCTCTTGGCAAAGGCTGGCAACCACTGGCAATACTATTTAGTGTATGCTGTATGTTTGGTTGCTTGCCGATTTTTCAGGCCAATCAATTAACTCAGATTCTGGTTGATACAGCCATTACTGATGAATCAATAAAATCAGCATCTTTTGTGCTTGGCGGGTTTGAGGTGAACACAGCCAAGCTCGCTATAGGTAGTCTATTAATGGTAATTTCAGGAATTGTAATCATTGGGGGCATACAAAGAATAGGCAGATGGGCAGGTAAAATGGTTCCGCTGATGATTATAATTTACTTTGTTGCTGTGCTCTCTATTTTGCTATTGAATTACTCTGTAATCCCGGAATACCTCGCCTTAATAATCTCAGATGCTTTTGCCGCAGATCATTACCGGGGAGATCCAATGCTTGGCGGAATTCTGGGAGGACTCATTGTAACAGGCGTACAACGTGCCTCCTTTTCAAATGAGGCAGGAATCGGCACAGCACCACTTGCACTTGGAGCTTCGAAAAGCCAGGAGCCAATACGGGAAGGCCTTGTCTCAATGTTGAGCCCTGCAATTGATACTTTGGTTGTCTGCACTCTAACAGCACTTGCAATTCTTGTTACTGGAGTCTGGAAATCAGAAGGTTTAAAAGGCGTGCTTATGACAAGTGCTGCATTTGAATCGGCACTTGGGCCAATTGGTAAAATTTTACTCATGATTTGTGCTTTTTTCTTTGCCGTAACTTCCCTTTTTTCCTACAGCTACTATGGAAATAAATCCATCTCTTTCCTCGCAGGAGTCGGGGCCGGGAAGTGGTACGATTATTTTTATCTGATCACGATTGTCATTGGCGCAGTAGTATCAATGCAGGTGGTTACAGATATCATTGATATTGCCTATGCACTAATGGCCATTCCAACAATGATAAGCGGTTTTATACTTGCACCCAAAGTTATGGAACAGGCAAAAAAATACTTTGCAAATCTTGAACAGCCAAACCATCAGTAACTCGGCTGAAGAATAGATTTACTTTTTAATATCATAGTCAATTTATATTTTTCCGACCTAATTTTTATTTCATGACAGATAGAGGTTCATTTTCAGGAAGAGTAGGTTTTATTCTTGCAGCAGCCGGATCAGCAGTAGGCCTTGGAAACATCTGGAGATTTCCATACCTGGCAGGTCAAAATGGTGGTGCAATATTTTTACTTTTCTATCTGATTTGCATATTTCTTCTCTGCTACCCTGTCATGGTTGGTGAAATTGCAATTGGCCGCAATACACAATCGGATGCCTACGGTTCATATAAAAAACTCGGCGGCAAAGGTTGGGGGTTCTTGGGGATATTTGGAATCCTGGCAGGTATTCTCATTTTGTCATTTTATAACGTGGTGGCCGGTTGGGCATTTGGTTATTTCCTGGAAATCTCGTTCGGCAATCTTTTAAACGAACCTGATTTTGGAACGTTCTTCGGAAGTTACATCAATGACATAAGTGACAATTTCTGGTTTTCCTTTGCCTTTATGATAATAACTGCTGTCATTGTATCACAAGGCATTCAAAAAGGCATTGAAGCTGCAAATAAAATTATGATGCCGGCATTGTATTCAATTTTGATTGGACTAATTATTTATGGACTTACTTTGCCTAATGCATGGGATGGAGTAGTTCTATACCTAGTACCCGACTTCAGTAACTTTAAAGCTCAGACTGTTTTTGATGGTTTAAGGCAAGCATTCTTTTCCTTATCACTGGGAATGGGGGCGCTGATTACTTACGGATCCTACCTTAATAAAAA
>JBMTCO010000189.1:0-3038 GCA_049430945.1 Cyclobacteriaceae bacterium | reverse complement strand
CAATTCAGGTCGCCATCAGCTTGGCTAAAGAAGTTGGTTTGGACCTCGTTGAGATTTCTCCAAATGCTGATCCTCCTGTTTGTAAGGTGGTTGACTATTCTAAGTTTAAGTATGAGCAGAAGAAGAAGCAGAAGGAAATTAAGGCTAATGCCCAGAAAACTGTTGTCAAGGAGATCCGTTTTGGACCAAACACGGATGATCATGATTTCAATTTTAAAGTAAAGCATGCGATTAACTTCCTTGACGATGGGGCAAAGGTTAAAGCCTATGTCCACTTTGTTGGCCGCTCAATTGTTTACAAGGAACGCGGAGAAATCCTGCTACTTAAGTTTGCTCAGGCACTTGAGGAACATGGAAAGGTGGAGCAAATGCCGCACCTTGAAGGAAAGCGGATGTTTATGATGGTGGCCCCTAAGGGAAAAAAATAATTTTTGTAACAGTAAGACCAGAAATATGCCTAAAGTTAAAACTAAGTCAGGAGCTAAAAAGCGCTTTAAAGTAACCGGTACGGGTAAAATCAAAAGAAAAAAGGCCTTTAAAAATCATATCCTTACCAAAAAAGAAACAAAACAAAAACGCCGTCTTGGCCTCAAAGCCATGGTTAAAAAATCAGACGAAAGGAACGTCAAACTGATGCTTCCTTACGCTGTATAGCAGCAACGATTCTTAATTTGTTGCAGCAGGTTTTACCGAAGTACCATTAAACTTCGGATTGTTTAACCCGGGTGCCGGTCTTAAGTCCCTTTGATAAAGGGCGCCTGCAACCAAAAAATTAAAAGTTATGCCACGTTCAGTAAACCACGTAGCGTCCAGGGCCAAAAGGAAAAAAACCCTGAAACTGTCAAAAGGTTATTTTGGCAGAGGAAAAAATGTTTGGACGGTAGCAAAAAACAAGATCGAAAAAGGTCTTGGATATGCTTACCGTGATCGAAAGGCACGGAAAAGAGATTTTCGTGCGCTCTGGATCCAGAGAATCAATGCAGGGGCTCGTCAGTTCGGTATGTCTTATTCTGAATTGATGGGTAAACTCAGCAAGGCCGGAATCGAACTGAACCGTAAAGTACTTGCCGACTTGGCTATGAACCACCCTCAGGCCTTTGAAGCGGTGGTTAAAAAATTGCAGTAGTAATTACCTTTTTACATTACTAAGTGAAGGGAATCGGAGTTAATCCGGTTCCCTTTTTTAATGCTTAAAACATTCAACCAGAATGCCCAGCTCTTCATCTGCCATTGCAGTTGGAATGAATGGGCAGGTTTCTTTTGCCTTTAAAACATCCTCGCACTGACTTTTTTCATCCTTCAGATAAAAATGGCAGGCGGCCCTGGTAAATAAAAATCGTGCATTACCCGGTGTATAGACCATAGCATCATTCAGCATAATCAAAGCTTTGGTGTATTCAGATTTTGTTATGAATTTGAGTGCAGCAGAATATAATCTCCATGCTTTTTCTTCGGCTTCAAGGGTTTTATAGCCCACCCTTATCATTTCAAGTTTGATACGGCAATTCACAGGGGTGCCTCTGATTGTAGCAGGATACCATTCACCTGATGATCGAAGCATTGAATTTCGAAACCATCTTTTGCGAAGTCTGCTGTGGGGAGATATTATTTCAATGTCCCTGACCTGTCCCCCGGATGTAACCGTAAACTCTATTACTATAGGCTGATCTGATCTGGGAGCAGGGTAAATGACAAGAGAGTTGAAGAAAAAGATGGAGCTGAATAATGACTTATGGGTAGGAAATAAACCGGGACCTGCCCGATAGGTAGAATCCTGATCAATTACTAAATGACTGTTTTTTGGACGGGTAAATTCCTGAACGATTCCGCCCTGTAATCTCGTCAGATGAAGTTTTTCAGAATGCTTGAATTCAACTAAATAGGTCGGAACACCAGAAACACTTAACGTGTCGCCTTGCAATTTTACGTCATTGAAACATCTGGCAGTTTCAATAGGGTTATAGGAAATACAAAAAACATCTCGCTCAAATCTGTACTGCAGGTAATTAATGCCAAATTCCGGATCACGAATTTCCCTGATTGTTTGGCTGAAAAATGAACCTTCAGCCACCCAAATCCCCAGAACCCTATCTGGAAGCCCTGAGGTTCCTGTTGCGTAACCCCTAAAAGTCAAAGAAACAGTGATTACCACATAAAAAGCCCACAATTTCTTCATAAAACCAAACACCCGGAATACTCAGACCAGTCTTCTGACCAAGTAGCCCGTTAAAGATGCAAAACCTCCGGTAAGACCTCCTGTCAAGCCGGTCAGAATTATGAGAACTAAACCGGATTTTCCAGGAAATAAATTACTGATCTGTACAGGTAAAGTTGATTCGGTTTGCTGACTTATTAGGATTGCAAGTCCTGCCCACAATAATCCGACAGACAACAGACCTGTTGCAAATGAAGTCCTGCCTGATTGTCCGTATAAAAATCCTATTAAAAGGCAAGGAATAACCATTGTCCACCACGGAAGAAATAGCTGAACTAAACCAGTTAGCACGATGGTTAAAAGTGCCTGAATGAAAATATTTTTACTAAACATGAAATTGCTTGTTATGGTTTAGGGGTAATAATCACCTTGTATGATTGCACAATTGTCTGTGCAGAACCAAATTGCAGGGGGTAGAGGTTTCCGTTGGTCCAGTCCTTGAGCATGTTATCATAGTATGGGCTTCCTGGATGACCTGATTGTCCCCCTGGATATAATCCCCATGCCTTGATACCGTTTTTCTCAAGACTCACTACCATTTTCCAGCTTGGACCACCTCTTCGGGATGTAGCATTCACTATCTCCCGGTTTCCTGAGGCATTGACAAGGCGGCTCAGGGGCTCAAGTCTCAATAAATGTTCAATGGTGGTTCCCTTGTAAACTCCCCAATCAGGGTTGGTGCCTTTTTCCTTTTTCCACTTCTCAATAGCATCAAAGGCTTCCAGAAAAGATAAGCTGACAATATCCTGCAGAGTCTCTTTTTCAGGAGTAGAAACCCGATCAAAAAATTCTAGCTGAGGATTCTCTTTCATTAACAGGATGG
>JBMTCO010000188.1:0-3068 GCA_049430945.1 Cyclobacteriaceae bacterium | reverse complement strand
GCAATCCACATGGCTCCTATCAGAACAGCAAGTCCCGGCAACGTCTGCCAGGCATCTACCTGTCCGCCTTTTCCGTCAGGCATCATCATCTGTCCTTTATTCAGAATCATATGAAAATGATCAGAAGCATCCTGCTGAATAAAACCAAGAGCACCCAAGACGTTTCCGCCGCCAATTTTCTGAGCAACGAGATCTAGCGCAAGATAGGTTGTGGCCAATCCACCAAGCACCAGCACTGCAACCTGAATCACATCGGTATAACCAATTACCTTCATGCCGCCAAGTGTGATGAAAATGGCAAATACGGCAAGTGCCACAATACAAAGCATATAATTCAAACCGCTGATGGTCTCAATGGCGAGTGCGCCCAGATGCAGAATAGCTGCGAGGTTTACAAAAACATAAACCAGTAACCAGAACACAGCCATAATGGTGGCTACAAGCGGGCTGAACCGTTGTGCAAGGAACTGTGGCATGGTATAAATTTTATTTCGCAGGTAGATTGGCAGAAAGAATATGGCTACCACTATAAGTGTTGCTGCAGCCATCCACTCATAGGAGGAAATCGCAAGACCCATCGCAAATCCGGAACCGGACATACCGATAAACTGCTCGGCAGAAATATTTGAAGCAATCAAAGACGCTCCAATCGCCCACCAGGTTAAAGAACCTTCAGCAAGAAAGAAATCTTTTGAATCTGCCTCTGCTTTTTTTCGTCTGGTGTAAATCCAATAGCCATATCCGGCCACCACCAGAAAATAAATCAAGAACACAATGTAATCGGGGGTCTGAAGTTGATGCATTCAGAATAGGGTTTAAGGTTTGGTATAACTGAGTAAATCTGAACAGTTCAATGGATGAGCTGCACACCATCTTCCACAGTTACCTGATAAAAATCAGGTTCTTTTTTGAAACGAGCAACATATTTTTTCACAACATCATCTGAAAACTGCTTCACACTATTATTATCAACCAGATTCAGGGTGCACCCTCCGAAACCGCCGCCCATCATCCGGGCACCAAGAACACCCTCCGTCGTGAACGCCACATCAACCAAAAAATCTATTTCCTCACAACTGGCTTCATATTCCACACTTAGTCCGCGATGAGTTTCGAACATACATGTGCCAAAAGATCTCAAATTGCCGGCCTTTAAATTCTCCGCGGCCCTTCGGGTTCTATCAATTTCTTCAACCACATACCGGCAACGCATAAAGGTTTCAGAACTCAAATGAGACTCGAAAGTTTTGAGCATCTCTTCAGTAACATCCCTAAGAGATGATACTTCATATTTTTTTGAAATTTGAAGAACTCCTTCCTCACAGGACGCTCTTCTGTCATTATAGGCAGAATTTGCAAGGCTGTGGTGCACTCCGGAATTAATTAACAACCAGCAATGGTTATCCATTCTTAATGGTACATTCTCATGCGATACAGATCTGCAATCCAGAAGCAAAGCATTATCCTTTTCTCCGAACAGGCAGGCATACTGATCCATAATGCCGCATCGTACACCCGCAAAATGATGCTCAGAATGGCGGGCAATCAGTGCAAGATCTATGCGCTTCATTTCAAAACTATGCAGCTCAGACAGACCATATGCCACTCCGGAACAAAGCGCAGCGGAGGAGGAAATTCCTGCACCTACGGGAAGGTTGCCTTCGATATATAAATCAAACCCACTTATTTCATTACCCCTTTTCCTGAATCCATCAATCACACCCATTACATAATTTATCCATGCCCTGCCGGGCCTGAGGTCATTTATGGAAAAATCTGCATCCCCATATCCGTCAGAAAAACACCTGCATCTTTCTGACGTGTTTAAAGCCATTGCAATTTCAAGATGATATTGAACAGCACACGGCAATACAAAACCATCATTGTAATCGGTATGTTCACCTATAAGATTTATTCTTCCGGGCGAACGGATAATCACCGGCTCATTTCCGAATTTTTCCCTGAACCTTTCGCTTAAATGCATAGGAAGCGGATAAAACAGTCAGGGTTTTAGTTTTCTTTCAAAAAACTCTGCAGTAGCCTTGTTTACCTTCATTTGTTTTGAATGAAGCATAAAATGATGGGTATCGTCGACAATCACAAGTGACTCAAATGGCACCTTATATTTTTCAAGTCTTTTTACCAGATCTGTACTTTGGCTGAATCTCACATTTCTGTCATCGTCGCCATGAATGACAAGAACCGGTGACTTCCAGCCGGTCATATAGGCAATGGGAGAAGATTCCCAGGCCACCTTTAAAGCGAGGTCAGCATCGGGAGCCCGCTCATAACGGTCAGGAGAAACAAGAGATCTTGTGCGTTCTGTAGTACGGTCATGTACGCCATGGATATCAACACCGGCAACAAACAAATCACTGTCCTTTGCAAGCGCCATCGCAGTAAGGTAGCCACCGTAGGAACCTCCATACACTCCGATCCTTTTCGGATCAACCCCGGGCTGGGTTGCAAGCCAAGTTCCTGCTGCTTTTATATCAATATATTCAGATGCTCCTGCTGTTCCTGCGTTTTCAGGATTGTGAAATTCAAATCCATATCCAATACCCAGCCTGTAATTAACTGACAATACTATAAATCCCCGGGAGGCCAGATACTGGTTCATCGCGTAGGCGTTTGAATAATAATCAGAATAATGCCATCCCAGCAGCATTTGCCTTGGAGGACCACCATGTATATAAATGATTGCAGGCTTTTTTGAAGGTCCGCCGGAATACTTAAACAATTGTGCGTGAACAGTGAGTCCATCCGGTGACCGAAATTTCACCTGTTCAGGCGTTACAAGATTTTTGGGAAATGTTGCAGGTATTAGTTGTTCACCGATCAGAGTAATTTTTTTTCCATCCGCTGTTATCACAGCCGGAACCGGAGGACGTTGAGCAGTCGCGCTGATATACGCAATAAATTTACCATCACCAGTCATGGCAGGTGTCCACTCCAGACCTGTTCCGGGAGTTAAGGATTTTATTCCCGGCTGATCAATGTTTACAGAAACAATGTGCCGTCTGTCAATATCCAGAGGGTCACTGCCGGCATTCCCTGCAAATAGAAAT
>JBMTCO010000187.1:0-3061 GCA_049430945.1 Cyclobacteriaceae bacterium | reverse complement strand
TCGCTCTGAAATCTTCATCATCCTCAATCAGTAAAATCTTCTTCATCAGCTCTTATTTTTTAAGATTAAAAATCACGCATCATCTTAAATGAATAAAACCGAATTTTTAAAATCCAGTATTCCGGTACCCATCATTCACACACTCAGCAAACACAACACGCGGACACACAGAAGAGAGAGAGAGAGAGAGAGAGAGAGAGAGAGAGAGAGAGAGATCTGTGCAACAATGTAACAACCATATCTGCGCATTAATTATGCCCAAAGTAGTTAATGATTAAATTTAATATTTATTCTTAACCGTGTAAGTTATAGAATATAACTTAGTTGTTTGAATTATACATTAAATGGATAATTCAACCTCCTGCACTGAACAAAAGACATAAACAAACGCTTGTTGGAAGGTATTTTAAGACCTCAAACCTAAAAAGAGAAAAAACAAGAAAAGTATTTAGGACCACAACAGAGAGGCAGGTATCAATCACCGGTCCTTCAGGACTCTTACCGAGAAACCATCACCGTGATGAAAATATTCTGTTAAGGTGAAGGCACTGCTTGACTTAAGATGTTTAAGCCATGCATGGGTAGACAGATAACATGAATTACTCCACCAGAATCCATATTGTCCAAAGTGTGAAAACTTTCCATTTTGCAAACGATATCCACCCTGATCCGTGTATAGAGTGTGCTCGGGACTTGAATTAAGTTCAGAGAGAAACAGGCTATCCACTTCATGTATCTTCATATAATGTTGATCCAGGTAGCCAATCAACTCAACCATGTCAGGCTTTCCCGGAATATGCCAGCCTTCGGGAGCAAGTCCACGGGTATCAACCACAGCGTACCAGTTGTAAAGCTTGCCATGAGTTTTACCATTAGCCGGATCATTATCGTAATAGCACCAGGCCGGCTTATGATCTCTGGCAGCACGGCTCCACTCCACAGGACTTTTTGCCTCGGGAATGAGATCACCATTTCTGAAGTGACTCACCGAAAGATTTTCGTTAGACCATTCTTGTTGTCCGATGGTTACAGGATGAAGACTCTGTGCACCCAATACATGACACCAAATCAGAACAGCGAAGCCAATCAAACAATGAACCAACACTCCCGGTTTCATATTTTACCTGGAGTATTTTGATTTGGGAGGAATGCTCAGCATAATCATCACCTGATTATTAGGGAGGCGGTTCAGCAGATTACTGTAATTGATGCCGTAGGTATAACTGAAATGGATTGTCTCCAGTCTGATTGAAAGCCCGGAGTACGCCTTAAAATTATCTGCTCCTGCCAGCAAGCCAAGAATTTTTTTCCATTGCAGACTCAGATCACCGCCGGCAATCATATTTTGATTGTATGTGTCCAGGTTTCCTGCAACTTGTAACTCCAGATCATTGGAAATCGCCGCATCATACATGGCCCTTATAATGATTTCGCCAAAGTTGGTTTTATTTTCCCGGAGAATGTAAGGCAATGCCGCCGAGAAAGTCAGGCGCTCGTCTATCACAATTGAAAACCCTGCGTTTAAGTGCATGTTGAAAAAGTCAACGCCGTTACCCAGCAAGGGATCCTGCTGATCAACAAATACCAGATTTTCATAATTGTAATTCAGCATCGACATGCCCGCTCCTAATCCAATGGCTGCACGAACTCTTTTGCTGATTGGAACCTGATATGAGAAATTCCCGGAAAGTACCGATGAACTGACAATATCCTGGGAAGTCCTTAAATACTGCGCACCAACCATAGACGCCGGCTTTCTGCGGTCACGACCGGCATATATCACAGGAATCCGGACGGCAGCCATAATTGACTGTGGGGTAAAAGAGTTTGTATTTCTTCCGTCATAAGCAATAACTGACTGAAAATCGCTGGTAAAAGCAGCGGCAGGATTATACAGCCAGGGTGACATGGTGCGACTGTTGTCAAAAGGTCGCAGCTGAGCATAAGCCTGCTGAGAATTCAGAAGCATTGCTAAAATGAGACAACAGGTAAAAGCAACAGATATTTTAACTCCGGTTCTCATATTCTTAGTGCATTACAAGTATGGTACCCCTGACTTCTGTCTCCCCTGCCGGATCAAGGACAGAATAATAATACTGACCGCGATCCAGCAGTTTGCCTTTATAAAATCCATCCCAGTCATTGTTATAGCCCACAGACTGAAATAATATTCTGCCATTCACATCAAAAATTTTGAAGGTGTGATTCCTGTATCTGAAGGATTCATTCACAATCCAAAAATCATTTTTACCATCACCATTTGCAGTAAGCACATTGGTACATGAAAACGAATCATCTGAAGCAACCCGCTTCGAGACTGTTACTTTATACTCACGAAGAGCAGATTCGTCTTCCGATCGCACCGAAAATACAATCGCCTCCGTGAAGTCCATGGGCACATCTGCACTATTGATCTTTGTACGATCCATAAAAAGTGTTGCACCTGTGCTTAATGTAAACTCAGGAATTAGTGCAGTCAACTCCTGATCATATTCAAGTACTATCTCAAAACCCTCAGATGTCTCCGCTGCAGATACCGGCGTGATATCGGTAAAACCAAATTGTTCAACTTCAGCAAGATTGTTCAATGCCGGATTCGCTGCGCTGAAGGCCTGAAAAACATTTCCTGATTGACCGTCAATGGAAAAGACCATCGTTTTGGAAACAGTAACCGTTTTGGATGCCGAATGGTCATAGATTCTGAAACTTATTACCTCTTCCTCCAGATTTCCATAAATTGTCAGGAATGCAAGGTGCCGGTCTGCTGATACTGCGAACACAGGGCTTGCAGCACCCCTTACTTCATTGTCGACAAAAGCTCCGATTTTATCCTGTGGGTCTTCCAGTATTACGCCATCTACAGAAAGGAACGCAACAACCGTCATGGTATGCTGAAATTTTGAAGCATCAACTGTCCAGGATGGCGCTTGTGCATTCAGGGCTGTTAATCCTGAAAAAATGAAGAATACAGAAAGGAAGATCCTGCCAAAATTCAATAATGCTGATGAAGTGTAGCTCATACGATTATTGTTTGATGACTTTAAGGATCTGATTTTTTCCG
>JBMTCO010000186.1:0-3186 GCA_049430945.1 Cyclobacteriaceae bacterium | reverse complement strand
AGGAGGTTTCTGCAGAATGATGTGCTGCCGCGGTGTTTGCCATATACAATAGTAAGATTACAAGTTATCGGTAATAGCTTAAAAATACGAACAAATATAACCAAAGTCCCCCCAAAAAATGCCAATAGGTGACACACATTTCTATCCTCGCAAGATTACCGGATCCTATTGTTCCTTTACCAGCGGCACTCCATACAATAAGCAGGAAAATAATAGCACTTATCAGATGAAGTCCATGTAAACCTGAAAGAACATAAACAAATGATTCTGAAGGATTTCCGACAAAATAAACATTTGATGCTACAAGCTGTCCCCATGCATAAAACTGGCCTATCAGAAACAGTATCCCAAGCATAAGGGTTACAGAAACCCACGATTTTACTTTTGAAAGGTTATCCTTCTTTGCGCTCTGGTATGCAAGATGCATGGTCACACTGCTGGTTATAATAATCAAAGAGGTCCAGAGGAAAAGCGAAGGAAGCTCAAAAATCTTCCAGTCACCATCGGCACGGCGTACGATATATGCTGAGGTCAGCGAGGCAAAAATCATTACGACAGTAGAAAGAAAAAGCCACATGGCAAACTTCTTTGGATGCATGGATAACGGCTTTTTCGGCTCTTCAACAATTCTCATTGTATCCATAATTTAGAATCTTAATTAATTTAACTTATCAAGTAAATAGGAAATCTGAACCACCGGCAAATAGATGAAGGATCCAAACATTATCCGCAAAGCTGATTGATTGCTGCCGGTTTTCATCAGTGAAAATGTCTGTGCCAGGAAGCCCACCCCACACAAGGTTACAACAAACGCACTGTTAATGCCGGTGAGTCCTATCCAGGCAGGAATCAGGCCCAATGGGAGTAAAAAAAGTGTGTAAGTCATAATCTGAATAGCCGTATTATGATCCTTTCCTCCTCCGGATGGCAGCAACCTGAAACCAGCTTTTTTATAGTCATCATCTGCTACCCAGGCGATTGCCCAGAAATGTGGAAACTGCCAGATAAACTGAATTCCAAAAATAACAAGTGCTTCATAGGAAACAATTCCTGTATTTGCAATCCACCCCAGCAAAGGTGGCAATGCACCTGGTATTGCTCCTACAAATACTGCAACCGGCCCAACTTTTTTGAGAGGCGTATATACAAAACTATACAGCACCATACTGACGACAGATAGCACAACGGTAATTGCATTTGTAGAGATCATCAAAAACAAAATACTGGCAGCCATCACAACAGCTGAAAAGATCACCGCCGAGCCGGGGCCAATTTTACCGGAAGGGATCGGGCGGTTTTTAGTTCGCATCATTAATGCATCCTCCCTCTGTTCGATTACCTGGTTGATAGTTACAGAGGCACCGGACAGCAGAAAGCCTCCTGCTGTTACCATGAACAGACGCATCCAGTCAACTGAATTTTCTGTGGATAGTATAAATCCGAATCCACAGGAAAATGCCACCAGCAGGGACAAGCGAGGCTTGAGCAATTCGACGTAGGATCTGATAATTGTGCCTGTACTTAAAGTTAAATCAGCAGCCATTTTCAATATCATTTTGAATACAAGACACTTACGCCTAAATCTGTCAGGAATCCAAAAGCCATTGTTGCCAACAGCAAATGAACAGGTTGTACCAGCCACGGAACCCCAAAATAACTAAGGATTGCCCCTGATCCAATCAGCGCCAAAATTACCGCTATCAAACCAAAAGAAGAAGGTTCCTGTCCTGATCTTTTGACTAGTTTCCAGGTAAGCAGGCCGAATGAAATCAATACAACCCATGAAAAGCTTCGATGGATTATAAAAATATTTTCAAGAGCAGAGATCCAGGTTTCGCGTGAGTAACCGGAATTAGCCAAAAGATCAATTTCGGACCGTACTGAAGTACCCATCAATATCTGAGTAATTAACAAAATCGCACAAAAGAGGATCAGAAACATCGGAATCTGCCTGTGCTTTTCCGGCCTGAAGGTCAAAAGGCTGTAGGAGGCGCTCAGAAAACCGATAATTAAAAAGGCAAGCCCGAGATGAATAGTTACGGTCCACGGAGTCAGATTGGTTGAAACAACGATGCTGCCGAACCAACCGGTTACTAAAACAAGAAACCAAGCCGTACCTATTAGCATCCTGTGAATGGGAGATTGTTTGAACGAAAAGACGAACAGAGCTGTCAACAACAATCCAATCACTGCTCCGATAAGGCGATTGACATATTCAATCATTGTTTTGACAGGATCAAAATCCGCTTCTTTTCTTACCTCCGGATCACTCAGGAGTTTTCGTGCGGTATCCTCCTGCCCTATTGAGTTAAGAAAACGGGTAAACTTCTGATTTTTTTTATCTCGATAATCAGAGTAATACTCCTTGTAATCTTTCGGGAGGTCGTTTACAGAAGTGGGAGGAAAAAAAGATCCGAAACACTTAGGCCAATCCGGGCAACCCATGCCTGAGTCTGTGCTCCTGACAAGACCACCCACAAAAATTAAAAGATAAACAGCAACCAGCGTTATGAAGCTTAATCTTCTGAATACGCCGGTTGCCGTTTGGTTCAAGGGAGTGCCTGAAGCGATTAGTGTCCTGTGCTTACGCCTGTGTTATTACCCATTTCCAGCTTTACCTGCTCATTTTCATGCTTGAGATTTGATTCAGGAGTTTCTGAGTATGGTATATGCTGAGGAATAAAATCTTCTTTTGCACCAGGCTTGCTGTAATCGTATGGCCAGCGGTATACAGTCGGAATCTCTCCAGGCCAATTGCCATGTTGAGGATTTCTTGGCGTAGTCCATTCCAGCGTCGTCGAATTCCATGGATTTGAAGGGGCGAGTTTACCACGGAAAATAGAATAGAAGAAATTGAACAGGAACACGAATTGTGCACTCATCGTGAGGATAGCTGCAACGCTAACCAGCATATTCAAATCAGTCCATCCTCCGAATGTCTCAAAGTTAGTCCAGGAGTAGTATCGGCGGGGGAAGCCTGCGATTCCGATGTAGTGCATCGGAAAAAACACCAGGTAGACACCAATAAAGGTCATCCAGAAGTGAATATATCCGAGCCTGTCATCCATCATTCTGCCAAACATCTTTGGGAACCAATGATAAACACCTGCCATCATTCCAAAGAAAGAAGCACTGCCCATTACAAGATGAAAATGAGCGACTACAAAATAAGTGTCATGGAGCTGG
>JBMTCO010000185.1:0-3201 GCA_049430945.1 Cyclobacteriaceae bacterium | reverse complement strand
TGCTTTGTAGCCCTGAATTTTCATCAGTCTGCATGAGTAATTTTCCTTCAGGTGACAAGATGATGACGCCGCCACTCAGACAACCAATTGCAATGTCTCCGGAGTGTAATTTTAAAGCGCTGAATATTCCTTCTTTCAATAGATATGATTCGGCATCATTTTTAAATGGCCTGAAGCATTGATAGGGAGTTTTTCCGGAAGGGTTAAAGATCACGAGACCATTTCGCTGGGTACCCATAAGGATTTTCCCATCCGACATAGGAATCATCATCGAGAGCTGGTGGTCTTTGAATTGTTCGCCACCCGGAACCAATTCAAGTTTGTCGCCATTCAGCTTTTGCAGTCCGACACCGGCAGGTATCAGATAAAGTATGTTATTAATCAGGAAACTTCTGTGGTATGAAGATTCCATAGTCCATGAGGCTACTTTTTGATCTGCAATTCTGATTCTGAAAAGTTTAAATGAAGTTTGAACAAAGAGGTAAATGCCATCGGCGTGGAGTGACCATACATCGGTGAATCTGCGATCGGCGGAGTCCAATATTGTCAGCATGCTGTTGTATTTAAGGTCGCCGATTTCATTTCTTGTCAGGTAACCGAAATCGCCCTGAGCGCCTACATAGATCTTTCCTGCCGGATCTTTCGTGATTGTCCGGACAATGGTGTTGTTAATTGGGATTGAGCGCCAATGGTTACCGTCAAATGTCAGCAGGTTCATATCGTTGCCGACATACAGTATTCCGTCTTCGTCCTGTTCAAGTGCCCAGTTACGTGGTCTTGATCCGTAATCAACCGGGGAGTAATTTTTTATCAGGGGAGAGCCTATTAAATTTTGCGCCGATGCCTGCTGAAGGTTCAATGCAGAAACGGACAAAGCAGTCAGGAAAATAGACCTAAAAATCAGGGCTTTCACAGGTTGTGACGAAGGTAAGAAATTTGCTATCCTTAATAAACCGGTGCGCTAATCAGGACAGTGAATTGAGTTGCATTTTTTATTCTGTCTGTGCTTTGCCGAACAATACTGAGAATTGCTCACACCATATAAGCGCAAATTTAAATTGGTTGACATCTGTTTCAACCGGTATTTCATAGGTTTGTTTGCCGCTGGTTGATTTCAGTTTACCAAGATTGACAAACGAATCAGCGTTTGTAGAGGTACTCAGGTATACTTTCAGGTCCGGACCGTTGCTTGAAGAAAAACTTTTGAGCAGTAATATTTTTTTTCCATTTTGATCATAAATCTGAGCAGTTCCGCTCACTTCATAACTTCCGCTGCCCATCCATGTTCCTTCTCTGAGCAAGGTAGCCTGCGTTTCATCGAAAATATCGTTAACCGGTTTATTTGGTGTTGCGCCCTCAGGTTCACAACCTGCAATCAAAAAGACTACAGCAAGAAAAATTAATTTTTTCATAATTAATGTCGATCAGGTAATGTAATCCAAGACAAAGGTCAATTTCTTAATAATAACCTAATGGCAGAACAAAATCCCACCGAATAGGTATTTTTTCTTTTGTTGATAGTGAGTAATCAGATCGAGCCAGCAGAAATTTAAAGGCAAATTATCGTTAAAGAGTTATATAATTTATATTATGTTAAGTAGTATTTTTGGCTTGCAAGCATGCTGAAGGGCTTTATGAGAATACCCGTTACATTATCTGCTACCCGTGGATTGAAATCCATAAGAGCGAAATCATTGGTACTTCCCCTATTCATACAGGTATATTCATTATTTAAAAGTTCAAGTTAAAATCAAAAGGAAACAACTTCACCGGACAATTATTACAGCCGTTGTGGTATTGGTTGCGGTTAATATTTTGTGGCTGTTCTATCAATTCCAGCCCTATCAAGAATTGTCGGATGGCCTTGAGAAGAAACTAAATTTTATAGATTCTGTGGTGGCTGCGAATACAGACAAAAGCGATCAAGGGAATGATTTTTCTGATTTTCATTTTATTATAAATCAGTCAGTTATAAAATTTAGTCAATTCTTTACTTTAATAGACAGTATTGCAGATCAGAGGCTCCCTGGAAACCTCGATTTAACGGGTGATATGATTCTGGTGGCAGCCAATCCTTGGATCCTGGATACGCTCAGGAATACGGATTACCGGGAGGCGTTGAAACGCGGAAGGTTTGTGGATGATCTGCTGGAAGAGGTTATTATTCCGTCCGGTTCCCCTATCCGAATTCCGGACAGTCTGGAGTCGCACCGCATAGTTTCTGAGCTTCGTTCTACAAGGCTGGTGCTCAACATACCGGAATTCAAGCTCAGGCTTATCCGAAATTTTGATACCATCCTGGTTGCTGCTGTTCGCGTTGGGCGAAATGAAAGTGTTTTTCTGGAGGCAGTTGGCCGGGAGGTTGACTTACGGACTCCCGTTGGTAAGGGCAAGATTCACAGGGTGTGGCGCACGCCCAAATCAGTTAATCTTCATACGGGCGAAGTTTATAAAGTAACCCGCAGGGATGATAATCGGATTACAAAAATGCCACCTGTCCCCTCTCTCGAACCCGAAATCAACGGTAACAGAAACGGAAAAATGATTCATGCGACTACAAATCCGGTGACACTGGGTAAAGCATATTCACATGGTTGTGTCGGAGTTTCGGAAGCTGATATGTGGACTATTTATTTCAATCTGCCTGTAGGCTCAGAGATTGAATTCAGATATGACCTAATCGGCCCTGATACAGTATACCGGGATATCTATAAGCGGGGTCATTGATTAAGTTCCCTGATCCATGATTTCAGGTATGCTTTCAAGTCGTTGATTCCCGGTGCATAGCCATTTTTGATATAGGCACCAGAGGCCGCCATTCCCAGCAGCACACAGGTTTCTACAGGCAGACCGTTTATCCAACCGAGGCAAAATCCGCCGTTAAGATTATCGCCACCGCCAGTGAGCACACGTGGTTCTTTAATGACGAGGCCACTAAGTTCGGTAACACCCTGCTTCCTGATTATGATACATCGGTCAACCGGGTGGATCAACAGATTTGTGATAGTCATATTGCCGAAGAGCCTGCCCGCTGCAGCACGCACATCGGTTGCTTCGGATCCAAAAAGCTGGCGGTACACCCGCAACATTTCGTTTTCATTGAGCCCAAGTGTTACTTCCCCGAAATCTGAAAACCTGCTTATGAGTTCAAGAATTTTTTTTACCTGTAATTCGGTTTTACGGGACGGATCACAAATGTCA
>JBMTCO010000184.1:0-3238 GCA_049430945.1 Cyclobacteriaceae bacterium | reverse complement strand
TGCAAATTTCACAGCCAGACCGATAGTCAGCTAAAAAGGCAAACAGAACAGGAAATATTCCGTTTCAGATATGTTCTCAAAAGGAAGATCACCAATCAGAATAAATACCATGAACACCACCAGGCCCATAAACCCTGAAACTCTGGAACAGCTATACCGTAAAAACCGGACTGAGTTTCAACAGACTTTCGAAGAGTTTTCGTCTCAATCCCCTGAAGATCCGCTGGTGCAATTCTGGAATATCCGCCTGCAAAACGATAAGGCTCCCGCAGTATGGTTTTCACGCCCCGATATAAACTTCATTCTGGCAACCCTACTTATTTTCGGAACCATCGCCACAGGTCCCTCCTGGCTCGGGTTCACGGAAGACAGCATGTCCGGCTTCTATCTGCGCAACATCGGATTTATAGCATTTGTACCGCTGCTGTTCTACTTCTTCAGACTGCGGGAAACACCGGTAAAACTCAGGATCATCATAACCGCAGTGATTGTCTCATTCCTTGGTTTCTTAAACCTGCTGCCGGGTGATCATCCCTCCCCTCCCGATACCCTGATCCTTGCAGGCATTCATTTGCCCATTATTTTGTGGGGTATGCTCGGATTTATTTATGACCGCAAAAACCCATTTGAGTACCTGCGCTTCAACGGTGACCTCATCATTTCTGCAGGACTTCTGTTCCTGGCATGGATGCTGATGAGTGTACTCACCATGGGGCTTTTTGGTATCATCGGAATGAACCTGGAGGAATTCTACCCGCGCTATATTATGGTCTATGGATTTTCCGCCATCCCGGTGCTGGCCACTATAACGGTGATAAAAAATAATGGTTTTGTCAGTCAGGTCTCCCCGTGGATCGCCCGGATTTTCAGTCCGCTGGCCCTGATCATGCTGACGGTTTTTCTTGTGTTCTTCCTGATTTCCGGAAGCAATCCCTTCACCAACCGTGATTATCTGGTATTGTTCAATGCCATTCTGGTCGCAGTCCTTGCACTGATTCTTTTTGCATTGTCATCAGCCGAACAACAATGGCTACGTGTCGTCTTGCTTGCACTTTCTTTAGTAACCATTCTGGTTAACATTACTGCACTTTCAGCGATCGTTTACCGACTTTCGGATATGGGGTTAACTCCAAACAGGCTGGCAGTGCTTGGCAGCAATCTGATTTTCCTGGTCAATCTCATCATAGTGGCCGCCAGGCTCAGAGGGCTTGTAATGAACAGGATTTCAAGGCAACAGGTGATGGCTTCCATCGGAGCTTACCTTCCTGTTTATGTGATCTGGTGTGCGGTGGTAGTAATTCTTTTCCCGCTGATATTTTCATTCCGGTGATAGCCTCATCGGCCATCAAAACCCTTTCCGGCAAGAATATTTTTACTGCATTTTTCAATCCTTGAAAACCTTGTAGCAGATTGTTTTGCACCTGAAATAAAGATTACATAACCACGCTGCCGACCTGGTGTCAGCCTGCCGAAGGCCTCCTTAAGTACGGCATCCTTCTTAAAAACCTCTTTAAGTTCTGCAGGCAGCGGAGATTTTTCCTTTGAGTATTCAATTTTTGCTCCGCTCTTTTCAAGTTTAATGGCCTCAAAGATGTATTCCTTTATTTGGGATCTGAGCTTTTTGATCTGTGGACCTTCGGTGAACCTGAACAACCTGAAAGTCCGTGAATTTTCTCCGGGCTTTTCCAGAATATTATAAGGATCCTTCAGCAGCGCTCCTTTGAAGAAACTCAGCACGCAGGACTCTTTAAATGCTCCGATCATCAGCACATTTTTATCTTCAAAAGTATAGCAGGGATTTCCCCATTTTAGATCCTCAACCAAGGGTGTTTTCAACAAGATATCACGAAGCATTTCCAGTTCCGTGCGCCAGGAGTTGACCTTGCATTTTGGGGTGGCAAAAAGTTTACACCTTCCACAACCGTCAGAAAGGTAGGCATCGACTTTAGGGTTCAGTGTGTTCATGATGGAGTAATTTTGCTCATTAAAATTAAGAAACACAATTGATCAGAAATAACTTATCTGACACTCTGCATCTTCAACATAAATATTTCTGATTTCTGTTTCAATTTTGAAATGCGGCGATCCGGATCCGGTGACATTTCTTTAATTCAATCTGATAAGCTTAAAACTCATTCGGGAGTAATTTTCACACTCAAAAAACACCCCGATCTGATTTAATCCGGTAATAGTCACCGAGGAATATGCACTTGATCCGGAATAGATGACCTTAGAAGTCTTCCAATTCTTACCATCTTCATCGCTCAGTTTCAATGTCAGATTTTCTCTGGAAAAGGATGAGGAAGGATTTATAAATAACAGTCGGGAGTTTTTTTTTATGGGATCCCTGAAGCTCAGTATCGCGCCATTACAGCCGGAATCTATCAAATTTTGATCCTGATAACCGGTCCAGGTTTTGCCCTGATCTGAAGACTGATGAATATAGCGGCTGCCCAGCCCGTTGACCCGCGCATTGACCATCCATGTGCCGTCAGATAATTCAACAATTTTAGATTCATCTGCAGGCGTTAAAGTCGGACTCATCAGGGCCCAGGTTTTTCCTCCGTCCATACTTCCAAAGACATATCCCGATTTTTCACCAACATGTACCAGGGTGTGCAGTAAGGTTCCGTCTTGAGTTTGAATACCATTTCCGGATGTCACAAAAACAAAAGAATTACCCCACTCAGGTTTAAAAATCTGATCTGTTACATCCTTTGGCGCAGACCAGGTGACTCCGTTATCTTTTGTCATAATCAAGTGAATGCGATATTTCCCTTTGTGGTTTTTTAAGTCCATGTAGTTATAAAAGAGAAAGACTATTTTACCCTTGTAATCCACAATAAAAGAAGGATCTGATGCTGATTGCCCTACGGGAAAGTCCACCAAAGTCTGTACCTGAGTCCAGGTCTGGCCATGATCTGAGGATTTTCGCATGACGATATTGATATCTTCATTCTGACCAAGATCCCGACAGGAACCCAGGCGTTCATCTATGGCAGCAAGCAAAGTACCATCCGGCGCTGTGGTAACTGCAGGGATCCGGTAGCAGGCCACCCCGCTTTTCATACCGGTAAAAAAAAGATCCTGTAATTGATCCCGGTCAACAGATTGTGCCTGCGCATCAATCATTGACATCAGACAGAGGCTCTGCAGTACTTTTTTCAAGGAATTTGGCTCAGACATTTAAATTAAGGCATTTTGAAGGTTCCATTGAGTCAGCATTTTGAAAATTTTG
>JBMTCO010000183.1:0-3259 GCA_049430945.1 Cyclobacteriaceae bacterium | reverse complement strand
AATTATTCCATAAGGTAAGCACCGCGTCTGAATTCAGATAAGGATTTTTTTTAAGGTTTTCCTCAGAAAATAAATAAGAAGAAAGCTCGCCAAGGCTGGAATTCATCCAGTGAAGCTTTGGCGTTTCAAATCCCTGCTTCGGGCGGTTTGAGATCAACTCTGAAACAGCTACTGGCAATTTCTTCTTTAACAATTGTCTCAGGTAGTTTTTTGACTGAAATAAATTGTTGCTAAAATGAGAGGATGATTTAACTACTTCTTCCACCAACCGATGATCCAGAAATGGGGTCCTGGCTTCCACGCTACAGGCCATCATCATCCGGTCAGTTTTTACGAGTAGGTCGTCTGGCAGCCAGGTCAGCAAATCGAGCATCAGGCTGGACTCAAGTTTACCTGATGTTTTTCCGAAGTGCTGAAGGAAGCCATTAAATTGTTCCGAGTAATCTCCGGTAGTTTTTAAAGAATCGCTTAGGTAATGACGACTTAATTCCGGACTCAATATGGAAGTCCACCGAGAAACACCCGTGTCATAGTTGAAGGAATCAATATTCCTTAGTTTATTCTTAATGCGGTCAAATTTTTGAATTCCCAGGCCCGAAATAAGTCCTAACAATGCATTAGCCCCAGCAAAGGGAAGCTTTCCGAATTGGTAAAAATATTTTTCGTAACGGTAATGATCGTAGCCATGAAACAGTTCATCTGCTCCTTCTCCGGACAGGACTACTTTGACTTGCTGAGAAATTGATTTTGCAATAAGGTAGGTGGGTATAATGGCCGAATCGCCAAGGGGCTGATCGGCATGATAAATAGCATCTGAGAAATCCGCCGCTGTAATATCTCCCAGCCTCAATTGGACAAGATCGAGGTCTAGCGATGCTGCCACTTTTTTTGCAAATACAGATTCATCAATAGATGTATCAGCAAATCCAACCGTAAAGGCCGTTACTTTTTTCCCGGCCAAATCCTTCATGTAACAGGCGAGGAGGGAGGAATCTATTCCTCCACTAAGGAGCAATCCAATATCGACATTGGCAATCAGTCTGTATTGTATACTTTTTTCGATGAGGCTGTCGACTTCCTCAAGCTCCATGAGTTCTTTTCGCTGTCCGACATGGTCGAAGATGCTCCAGTAAGTAACCGTTTCCCCAAGGGTTTTGCCAAGGGTATACCGAAATATATTCCCCGGGCTGACTTGCCTAATCTTCTTGTAAATGGTGCTTGGACCAGGAATATATTGAAGGGATAGGAAATTTAACAGGCTTTCCTCGTCAAGTTCAAGTGCTATATTTTTGAACGCATGAAAAAATTTAATTTCTGAAGAAAATAGGATAACCTCTTCATTTTCATAGATGAAAAGTGGCTTTTTGCCTAATCTGTCGCGCGCAAAAACAACCTCCTTCTCCTTGCGATCATAAATAACGAGGGCAAACATTCCTCTAAGAACCTTGCAAAAATCGGCTCCATACTGACTGAATGCTGCCAGGATAACCTCCGTATCCGTTTCGGTTCTAAATCCATGGCCGAGCTTTTTCAGGTCTGACTTTAGTTCCTGATAATTGAATATCTCCCCATTGAAAACAATCACATACCGTTCACAGGAAGAATGAAATGGCTGATTGCCATCAGCGGAAAGATCGATAATTGACAAGCGGCGATGGCCTAAGCAAATGTCGTCTTCCATCCATATGCCTTTGTTATCTGGACCACGGTAGTCCATCTGGTCAAGGGCATGGCTGAGTGGATCAAAATAATCTGAGCGAAAGTTTTTTTGTGCCTTTTTAGAGATTATACCAATGATGCCACACATAAATAGCTTATTCTTTATCGATCAGGGTCAGTAATCTATTTACGGCTTTTGATCACTTTTGCCGGAACCCCACCCACTATGCTGTAAGGTGGAACATCTTTCGTGACCACACTTCCTGCCGCAATTACTGATCCGCGCCCAATGGTCACACCTGCAAGAATTATGGTGTTGGCCGCAATCCAGCAATCGTCTTCTATTTTCACAAATTCCCGTTTTACTCCCTGTTCTTTGATGGTCAGTTCGGGATGATCAAACAAGTGATTTTCGGCATAAATACTTACTCTTGGCGACATCATCACATTGTCTCCTATTTCAATGTAACCGGAACATCCGATGTAGGAATAGGGCCCAATACTTGAATTGTTCCCGATTTTGAGCCCTTCGCCAATTGCAGATCCATAAATATTCGTTGGTCTGATGATGGCATGTTTGCCGATTGTGACACGGTCACCTGCGATAATGCCACGGTAGGTCATGCAGTTGACCTCAGCATAATCCTCAACTATAAAATCTCTTCCCACGCTCAGATGCCTGGCATAACGTATGGATGCTCCTTTGCCAACTAATACCCATCCGCTTGAACGTTTGAAAAACAGGCGTTGAATCATGCCGCGGAAGTAAAAGAAAGCCAATCGGTACAGGGTAGTCAGCACATCATAGCCTTTCCATTCAGCTGGGAAACGGTCTACAATGAATTTGAATCTGCGAAAAAATCCTGTCTCTGAACTCATAGTGTTTAAACAAAACTAGGATTTAATTTTGAATTGCAGGAAAGAAGCATCTTAAAAGTAGGGGATTCAACCTTAAGAATCTAAAATGATGAAAACGGGAATTTAACTAGTAATGGATTCTTCAGCACTCCTACCTAGTGACGGTTCTTTAGAATTTTTGATTATCCGATTTTTACAAAAACCTCTTGAAATAAATTCATATCAAGACTTCAATAAAATCAATATTAAACCAGTCATTGGCACTTAATATCTACTGGAAAATTCATTTCAAAATACAAAGCCCTGTAAATTATGAGTTTACAGGGCTAGGTTAATCGAAGTCGTGGAGCTGGCGAGAGTCGAACTCGCGTCCAGATAAGGAAGCACCGTACCGTCTACATGCTTAGTCACCTGTTGGATTTTCGACCATTCTATGCTGGGTGACACACCTGAGCTTGGCTTAGCGATTGGTCTTAGACTTGCTTAATCGCATCACAAGCCGCATCCCGATCAAGTCGACACCCCAAACCCGCGCCGATCAGGCAAAACACGGTGGGATGTGGCTGGGGAATCACTCTCGTAACTCAACCCTTTAAGCGATCTATCCTTTTAGGTTAGATTAAGCAGCCATGGCGTAAGAAGTTTCGCCATTTGTCTTTTGCATGAATTTTTTAAGGCCGTACATACTCCAGCCTGCATGCGAGCCCGATGATTACACCTACTGTCAAAACCGGTCAGCCCC
>JBMTCO010000182.1:0-3362 GCA_049430945.1 Cyclobacteriaceae bacterium | reverse complement strand
TAATTCCGATCATGCCATCTTCAAACTTAGTTGCCACATTAAATGTGTTGATCAGGCTGAGTGAATCTGTTCCGGGATCATAGAGTTTCACATTTCCTTTGCGCTCCACAAAAATGATTCGCCCGTCAGGCAGGATTGTCATTTCCGTAGGCTCGTCCAGGAAATACTTAAGTACCACCTTTGAAAACCTGTTATCATCCGGTCTGCTTACGGTGTAAGACTTCTTAAAATCCGGCTTTTCATTACCAACCACATACTCAAGCCCCTTTTTGACTGCATAAAGGAAGTTTTTATCGGCATAGCTTTCTTCGGTATGACCTAAACCAATGTAAAACGAACGACCTCCGTCATAGTCCTGATACCAGATGATGGGATGATTTTCTCCATTCTCACCGCCTTTATAGCTGGTTTCATTAAGGTTATAAAGCACCTTAATTCCCGGCGATAGTTTCTTGTAGTTATACCACTCATCAGTATGTGTCCATGTATCCGGAAGACTGTCAGCAGCTACAGGGAAAGCACCTGTCTTTTTAAGTTCAGCCTGCTGTGGAGCAGGGTGACTTTGAAAATAACCACCTACAAGTTTGCCATACCACCACCAGTCGTACTCTGTATCCGCTGCAGCATGAATGCCAAGATATCCGCCACCTGCCTGAATGAATTTCATGAATTCATTTTGCTGCTTCTGATCCAGCACATCACCTGTGGTTGAAAGAAACACTACAGCGCGGTATTTGCTAAGATTTTCTTCAGTGAAGGCATCTGCCGACTCCGTGGTATCTATTTTATAACCATCCTTTTCGCCTAATTTCAGGAAAGCCTTCTTTCCTGCTTCAATGGACTGATGGCGAAATCCTTTGGTTTTTGAAAAAACAAGAATTGCTGGTTTATTGGGTGAGCAGGCACTCACAAGAAAAACTATTAATAAACCGAAAAGAAAATGACTAAAGTGTTTCATTTAATTGATAGGTGGGTGAAAGAAATCAGGATGATCAGTGCTCTTTTTCCCCGTCAAGGGAAAGGACATAGCGGGCCATCTTTTCAGCATCTTCCTGGTTCACATCCGGATGTGGCGTCATTGGAACCTGACCCCAGACTCCCTGTCCGCCTTTGATGATTTTTTCAGCAAGCATTTTTACATTGGCCTCAGTAAATTCATATTTCTGTGCAACTTCCTTGTGCGCAGGTCCTAAGATTTTGTTTTCAACATGGTGGCAGGTTTTACAATCACTTGCAGCCACCAATGCCATACCTTCTGCAATAGGATCTGCAGCGATAGCCTGAGAGGCATTTTCATTAACAACAAATTCCTCCTGCTCTGCCGGTTTCTTTTCTCCGCCGCAGGATGAAAGAACCATCAATCCTGCAAGCACTACAATTGTAATCTGTTTCATTTCAGTTGGTATTTATTTTAAAGTCCTAAAACCTTTTTAATAAGCTTTGAGTCTTTTCCGGTAGCCGCAAAATCATCAAATGCTTTTTCAGTAACACGGATAATATGCTGACTGATAAATGGCGCCCCAGCCCTCATAATTATACTGCGCGAGTTTGCTGAAAATGGATTTGAAATCTACCTGACCATCGCCAAGTGAACGGAACCTGCCCGGACGATCCACCCATCCCTGATATCCGCCATAAACGCCGCTTTTTCCGGTAGGATTAAACTCGGCATCCTTAACATGGAACATCTTGATAAATTGATGGTAGTGATCAATGTAGGCCAGGTAATCAAGCTGCTGAAGTACAAAGTGACTTGGATCATAAAGAATATTGCAGCGGCTATGGTTGCCTGTGGCTTCCAGAAATCGTTCAAAAGTTATTCCATCATGGAGATCCTCTCCAGGGTGAATTTCGTAGCATAAATCCACACCGGCCTTATCAAATGCGTTCAGAATAGGTAGCCATCTTTTAGCAAGCTCCTTAAATCCGTCTTCTACAAGTCCTGCAGGCCGCTGAGGCCAGGGATAAACCGTATGCCACATTAATGCCCCGCTGAAAGTTGCATGGGCGTTCAATCCAAGATTTTTACTTGCCTTTGCTGCAAACTTCAGCTGCTCTGTCGCCCAGGCCTGTCTCTCCTTAGGCTTGCCACGAACCGACTTAGGAGCAAAGCCGTCAAACATTTCATTGTAGGCAGGATGCACTGCAACCAGCTGTCCCTGAAGATGCGTGGACAATTCCGTGATATCTAGTCCGCAGCTGTTGACAAGACCTTTAAGGTCATCACAATAGCCTTTGCTTTCAGCGGCTTTTTTAAGATCAATGCACCGGGGGTCCCAGGTTGGCAACTGAACACCGACATATCCGAGCGAAGATGCCCACCTGCATATTGATTTCAGATCATTGAAGGGTGCTTTATCACCCATGAATTGCGCCAGAAAAATGGCAGGTCCTTTTATATTTTTCATTATCAGATCTTGATTTTAGTCCACTTTTGATTTGAGCGGGAAGATTTCACCACAGACTCTACGAATGCCATTCCGCGAACGCCATCTGCTACATCAGGGAAATCATATTTTGCCGGATCAATCTTCTTACCTGGCCTGTAGTCTGCAACAGCTGCAGCAAAATTCTTATACAGATTTGCAAAAGCTTCCAGATAACCTTCAGGGTGACCGGATGGTGTGCGAGAGTTCTGCTTCGCAATATCACTGAGATAGCCCCAACCTGCCCGCAATATCTCCTTCGGACGGTCAAGCCACTTGATCTCAAGTGAATTAGGCTCTTCTTGTCTCCATGAAATTCCACCCTTTTCACCATAGATGCGGATGTTAAGGTTGTTCTCCTCTCCTGCTGCTACCTGTGTGGCCATCAGAACGCCGCTGGAACCATTCTCAAATTTTATAAGCATGGCACTGTCATCATCAAGTTTCCGGCCTTTGAGGACAATGTTTAACTGTGCACAGATCTCGGTGATATCAGAGCCCGTGATATACTCAGCAAGATTGGCTGCATGAGTGCCTATATCACCAATGGCACCACCAGCGCCTGAGCGTGACGGATCGGTTCTCCAGCTTGCCTGCTTGCTGCCGGTGGCTTCCAGAAATGTTGAGAGCCAGCCCTGCGGATATTCTACATAAACCTTACGAATCTTTCCGAGTTTACCCTGTTTCACCATCGCTTTGGCCTCTTTTACCAGAGGATAGCCGGTATAGGTATGAGTCAACGCAAACACGAGTCCTGTCTTGGCAACCAGTTTCTCAAGTGCTTTTGCTTCCTTAAGATTAAATGAAAGCGGTTTATCTATGATCACATGGAAACCATTTTCCAGCGCCATTTTTGCGGGACCAAATTGTACATGGTTTGGAGTTACGATCGAAACATATTCCATCCGCTGATCTGCAGGGAGTTGCTTTTGTTTG
>JBMTCO010000181.1:0-3442 GCA_049430945.1 Cyclobacteriaceae bacterium | reverse complement strand
TGATGGCAAATTTGCCCGTGATAGGATAATTCAGTTTTCAGTTGGGCCTAATCTCGTTCGGAACTAACTGAGAACTGATTAACTGACAACGGAAAACGGTAGCAGTTTTCACGGATGGAAATACATCCACGCTATATATCCTCCCAGAATTACTGAGGCGATCAGAATGATTTTGATAACCCGTTTGAAGATTGCCCAGAGCAGGTACAGGGCTACTGCTGCTCCTAACGCAGCGTAGAGGGGATTGGCGAGAATGGTATCGATGATTTTTTGCATAAGGAATTTCCTTTTAAAGAGAAATCTGCCCCTTACCGCTAAAGGGTTAGGGACCTAATCCCCAAAAACAGTACATTTTAGGGAACATAATTCCTGAAAATATATAATAATCGAGGATTTACATTCTATATGGCCTTGCCATCCTGTTTTTTCGCCCTGTCTCGCTCTATATTATAAATAAATTAAGAATTAATGTAATAACTTTGTAATTACATCAAATCCATGGAACTCCCAATCATCCCTATCGGCAACTCAAAAGGCATCCGATTACCCAAGACAGTTTTGGAGAAATATAATATCAAAGATTCGGTTGAAATGGTCATGGAGAAATCCTGTATTATACTCAAGCCCAAAACCAATGTGCGAGCCGGCTGGGATAAAGCCTTTAAAGAAATGAAAAGTATGGGCGACGAGCAGCAGTTGCTTCCTGATGTTTTTGAAGAGGAGGATTTTGAAGAATGGAGCTGACTCAATATTCCATCGTACTGGTTAATCTTGATCCAACCATTGGGAGTGAAATGAAAAAGGTTCGCCCTTGTGTGATTTTATCACCTGACGAAATGAACCGGAATCTCAGGACGGTCATCATAGCTCCAATGACAAGTAAATTGAAAGGTTATCCTACCCGTGTTCCGAATGTTCATCAGGGCAAAAACGGAGAGGTTGCGCTGGATCAGGTCCGCACCATCGACCGATTACGGATCATCAGAGTGTTGGATGTTCTAACAGAAAGTGAAATAGCCAAAGTAAAGGATATTCTTTTTCAAATCTTTGTCGGGTAAAAAGATTTAGCAGAAATCCATAAACCTCCTGTGGTCTCTATCCAGATGAAAAAGAGACTTAAAACAGCAAATTTACTTCCCCACCGCCCCCAACACCCTCCCCACAAATCCATCCAGCTTACTATTCTCAATCCATCTGCAAACAACAACCAGGTCGTTTACCTTATCCACATAAACAATATTGGTACCATTCCCGACATGAGTCACCGAACTTTCAGGTGCTGATGGAAGGAACTTTTTATCAGTATTCAGAAACCAGTTCATAAACCCATAATCTTTTTGAACCGCAGTAGGAGTGGAGGCCATCCTGATCCACTCCGGCGATAATAATTGTCGCTCGCCCCACTTTCCGTTGCGCAACATCAGGTATCCAAAACGTGCCATGTCCATTGCACTGATGACCATTCCGCCACCCCAGTGGCCGCCACCTGACACTGACTGAACCATTTGTCCATCCAGTATCACCCATGATTCATCATATCCATACCAGCGCCAGGTGGGCGAGGCACCAATTGGATCCATGATGTTTTCTTTTAGTACCTGTGGCAGCGGCTTTCTCCAAACCATCAGCGTCGCCAGTGCCAGCACATTAACCCGTACATCATTGTACTCATAAACAGTGCCCGGTTTGTTTCTCGGTCGGGTTAGCCATTCATCAGGATTCCCCGAAGGACGATCTGCCCAGTCCGTTTTACCCCATAAGGTTCCTTCCCAATCACTGGTCTGTCTCAGCAGATGATCCCATGTGATTGTACTGTTGTGTGGTGATTCAAATAATTCAAGAAAATATGGCTTACCGATATCTCTTGCTTTGTCTCTGTTTTGCACCGCCGGTAATACCGGTGCAATGTAAGGGCGAACCGTATCGTGTACATTATCAATTAATCCACGGTCAAAGGCCAGGCCGGTAACGGTGCTTAAAAAACTTTTGGTCACACTGTGCGTCATGTCAGGTCGCTCAGGTTCGCCCCAGCTTGCAATCTGATAGCCCTTATAAATTATGACGCCTGTCTGATCGCCGCGATCTCTGAACGGTCCGATACCGTCACCAAAAGGTTCATTTTTTCCAAAGGTCCGGTAGTGATTGACTTCCATGCTGCGCGGATTCTTTGTTTCAGAAGCAATGGCAAAGTCAATGGCATCCTTCAGCTTTACCGGATCAACACCCACTTGTTCTGCATTTCTTTTTTCCCATACATCTGCCGGAGGATAGTAGGGCAGTGGCAGGGTTGATTTTTTCTGACCATTTCCGGTTATGACAGATATCAGAATAAGAACTAACACTGCCGGCTTTTTCATTTTGTACATAATGTGGCGTTTGAAGGTCGCTAAGGTAAATGCCCGATCTTAATAATGGAATGTTATTCTTTTATTTTTGCAGCTCAACACAACAAATATGAAAACAGCATTTATCACAGGCGGCTCAAAAGGGATAGGATTTGGTATCGCGGAGGCATTATTAACAGCGGGAGACTGGAATGTGGTCATCACCGGACGAAATAAAAGTGTTCTCGATAATGCACTTAAAAAACTTGAAACCCTGGCGCCGGGAAAATCTCTGGCATTTGTTTGTGATGTGCGGAATTTAAGTGATCAGGAGTCCTGCGTCAGGCAGGTTGCTGAACGCTTTGGCTCTGTTGACTTACTGGTGGCCAATGCCGGAGTAGGTCATTTTGCGCCTGTTGAATCTCTTTCAGCGGAACAATGGCAGGAGACAATTGATATTAATCTGACAGGTGTTTTTTTCAGTGTGAAGGCATGCTTGCCCGAACTGATGAAATCCAAGGGTCATATCATAACTATTTCAAGTCTGGCCGGGACTAATTTTTTTGCTAATGGTTCCGCATACAATGCCAGCAAATTCGGATTGACAGGCTTTACCCAGGCAGCAATGCTGGACTTACGAAAATACGGTATCCGTGTAACGACGATCATGCCCGGCAGTGTGGCAACAGATTTTTCAGGCAACACCCATACATCCGATGAATCCTGGAAAATTCAGATCGAAGACATCGGACAAATGGTGACAGACCTGATGAAGATCAACGCCCGTACGCTGCCAAGTAAAATTGAGGTACGGCCAAGTATGCCGAACTAATTTAAGCGGCTTTTAATCTTACCATCTTGTAGATGGTAAATACACTCGCCAGAAGAACAAGGACAATAGCTATTTTGGCAGCCATAACAATAGAAGGCTGATCTGACGAACGCTTAATGACAATTCCAAGAAATGCCCATGCCACTGAAATGGCGAGATAAGGATTTTCAAGTCTGATCATATTGAAGCCCGCGATCCCGACACCTGCGGCGATAAGTATAATGGTCCATATTGCTTCGCTCAACCCAAATCCGTCAACTGGAAAGAGCAAGCGCTTGATAAACTC
>JBMTCO010000180.1:0-3492 GCA_049430945.1 Cyclobacteriaceae bacterium | reverse complement strand
CAAACTTGAAAAGACCTACGGCAAAGGTGCCGTAATGAAGCTCAGCGACGAGCGGGTAATGGATATTCCGGCCATCAGCACAGGTTCCCTAGGTTTGGACATTGCACTTGGCATTGGAGGTATTCCAAGAGGTCGGGTTACCGAAATTTATGGTCCTGAATCCTCAGGAAAGACCACGCTTACAATGCACTGCATCGCGGAAGCCCAAAAAAGAGGCGGTTTGGCTGCATTTATTGATGCAGAGCATGCCTTTGATAAGTCTTATGCTGAAAAACTTGGAATTGACACCGAAAACCTGCTCATCAGCCAGCCCGATAACGGAGAGCAGGCGCTTGAGATTGCCGACCACCTGATCCGCTCCGGCGCAATTGATATTATAGTAATTGACTCAGTAGCTGCCCTGGTTCCAAAAGGTGAACTTGAAGGCGAAATGGGCGACAGCAAAATGGGTTTACAGGCCCGACTGATGTCACAGGCCCTTCGTAAACTGACAGGTACAATCAGCAAAACAGGTTGCGCATGTATCTTTATCAACCAGCTTCGCGAAAAGATTGGCGTTATGTTCGGGAATCCGGAAACCACTACCGGTGGTAACGCTCTTAAATTCTATGCCTCCGTTCGCCTGGATATTCGCCGCATAGGTCAGATCAAAGAGGCTGCAGATGATGTTACCGGTAACAGAGTAAAGGTAAAGGTGGTGAAGAATAAAGTAGCACCTCCGTTTAAAGTAGTAGAGTTCGATATTATGTATGGCAGAGGCATTTCAAAGTCAGGTGAAATTGTTGACCTGGGTGTGGAGCTGGAGGTTATTCAGAAGTCCGGATCATGGTTCTCTTACGAAGGCAACAAACTTGGACAAGGCCGCGACGCAGTTAAACAGCTGATTGAAGACAACCCGGAACTTATGGAGCAGCTGGAAAAGAAAATCAAGGAAAAAATCGGAGGGGCTGAACCTTCGGAAAAACAATAATCAATCAGGGACTTAAAGATCCCGGGCGTTTAATCCACCACATTTAAAGGTTAGTGGTTTTTATTCTTAGCTCCGGTCTCTGAAAGGATCAGAAATAAGATTAGACCATCTGAAAAATTATGTGACCACAAACTTGTGATAATCACATAAAATCACTGTCTAAGCGCAGCAACAGGGTCAAGCCTGGCCGCTACAGCAGCCGGGACAATACCTGAAACAATACCAATCACAGAGGCAACGCCAAGTCCCAAGACAATATTTTTGATGCTGAGTGTTATCTCCAGACTGCCAAGCGGAATAAAGGTGCTCAGATAAACCAGCAGTAACCCGGCCAGTCCCCCAATCAGGCTCAGGAAAACAGCCTCGAACAAAAACTGGAAAAGGATAAAGAAATTCATTGCTCCAAGAGATTTCTGAAGACCAATGATACTCGTACGTTCCTTTACGGACACAAACATAATGTTTGCAATTCCAAAGCCTCCTACCAGAATAGAGAACCCGCCAATCACCCAGCCCGCAATACCGATGACATCGAAAATTCCTCCGATAGCTTTGGCAATAGCCTCCGGCCTGTTCAGTGAAAAGTTGTCTTTTTCATCAGGACGAAGGCCACGACGGCTGCGAATAATGCCACGCAATTCGTTTTCTGCTTCAACCATACCGAAATCCTGATCCAAACCTTTGATGCCTATTTCGGAATTAAGCTCATCCCACCTGCCGGTACCTGTTTGAAAGTTTTTTCGAAAAGTCTGATAAGGTATAATCACCCGGTTATCATTTCCTGAACCGCCAAACAAACCCTGCCCCTCTTCCTTCAGCACACCAATCACTTTGTATTTATTACTTCTTAATTTAATATCCTGTCCAAGCGGAACAGTACCACCCGGAAACAATGATTCTGCAATTTTAAATCCGATAATAACCACATTCCGGGAGGCATCCACCTCATCCGGGCTGAAATACCTGCCCTGAACCACATCAAAGTTGTAAACCTCCTTGGCATCAAAGGAAATTCCCAGAAGGCTGGATTCTCCAATGCTGTTGTTTCCCCGCTTAAAGGTCAGGTTTTGCTTCTCTGCCACAATACTGACATTGGCAGCATGCGCCATATTTGATTGCAGGTATCTGAATTCATTGTAGGACGGATTTGGCCTTCTCCAGTATTCCCACCATTTAAACGGCCCATTTCCCTCAGGTATAAAGGGCCATTTACCTACATATATTACATTGGATCCTAAAATACTCAGGCTGTTTCTGATGTTTTTTTCCAGGGAATCGACAATGGTAAAAACAAAAATGATTGAGAAAATTCCAATGGTTACACCCAAAAGGGACAATATGGTCCGAAGGATGTTGGATTTAAGAGCCCTTCCGGCAAAGCGAAAACTCTCTAATATTAAACGAATGGTAATCATCAGGAGGCTTTTAACGCAAATTGAATGAATTTGGGTTGCAAAAAAGGATAATTAATTCAAAAGTGTATTTTTGCGGCTGATTCTAAAGGCCGTAACCCTTAATTTGAGGCAAAGCCCGTAAGCTATGCTCTTCCTGTCCCACCCATTCCCGGGTCCGACATCTGAGATTGAAACGGGTCTTTCCAACTCATCTGAAACACGGTTCAAGATCAACCCACAGTTTTAAACCATTCAGCTAACCACCACTTAACGATGAAATTATCAGAATTCAAGTTTGAACTTCCCAACAACCTGATTGCTTCGCACCCCTCCGACAACAGGGATGAAAGCAGACTGATGGTTGTCCACAAGGACACAGGAAAAATTGAACATAAAGTTTTTAAGGATATAGTAAGTTATTTTGATGATGGTGATGTGATGATCGGAAACGACACTATGGTTTTTCCCGCAAGACTCTATGGCCGTAAAGAAAAAACAGGTGCAAAAATTGAAGTTTTCCTGCTTCGCGAACTGAATGCAGAAATGCACCTCTGGGATGTACTCGTTGATCCTGCAAGAAAAATCCGTGTCGGAAACAAACTCTATTTCGGCGATGGCGACCTGGTGGCAGAAGTTATTGACAACACCACCTCCCGTGGAAGAACCATTCGTTTTTTGTTTGACGGTGACTCAGACGCTTTCACCAAGGTTATTGACCAACTTGGAGAAACTCCGCTTCCCAAGTACATTAAGCGTAAAGTTGAAAATGCAGATCGCGAGCGCTTCCAGACTATTTTTGCAAGTAAGAAAGGAGCCGTTAGCGCCCCTACAGCAGGACTCCATTTCACAAAACAGCTTATCAAACGTCTGCAGCTTAAAGGCGTTGAAGTCGGCTATGTAACCCTTCACATCGGACTCGGAACCTTCAGAGCAGTGGATGTGGAAGATCTCACCAAGCATAAAATGGACTCCGAAAATTTTATAGTCGGAACTGAAGCCGTAAAACTTGTAAATAACGCACTGGATAATAAAAAGAAAGTCTGTGCCATTGGAACAACGGCCATGCGGGCGCTGGAATCGGCTGTATCGGCCAACAACCGGTTGAAAGAGCGTGAGGGATGGACTGAT
>JBMTCO010000179.1:0-3536 GCA_049430945.1 Cyclobacteriaceae bacterium | reverse complement strand
GTATCATGGTATCAGAACTTACCAAGATTGCTATAATTCATTTATACGTTCAAGGATTCACAGACGAAGACTTGATTGACTTTGAACTTGAAATGTCCTCACCATCAGTCATCTTTGAACAAGAAAAACTCAATCTGTGGAAGGAAAAAATTCAGTTGGCAAAGGATATTACGACATCGGATTCTCAAGACCCGGAACGGATTTAACCAAATGACGGATTACTTCAGCAGCCAGATCATCGGGCCTTGTAAATCTGAAGCCTCCCTTTTTTGCTTTTCCTACAGCAGTACGAAAACCGGAAACAATGTATGCATCCATGGAATCAGTGTTAAATGCTTTTGTTAATAAATAATTTTTTCATTCTGATCAGTTACGAAGTGGTTTGCCACCTGTCAGTATAGACTGAATTCTCTCAAGTGTTTTGCGTTCACCACACAAAGAGACGAATGCCTCACGCTCAAGATCCAGCAGATACTGTTCGCTGACTTCCTGCGGGTAGCTGAGATCACCTCCACACATCACATTGGCAATTTTCATCGCGATTTTTGCATCATGATCACTAATGTAGCGACCCATCTTCATTCCCTGCACACCTGCAGCGAACAGTGCAAGACCTGAGCGGCCTTGCACGCGAATATTCTTTGATTGTACCGGCATTGTATAACCTGCATCGGCCAGTTCGATGGCCGCTGCTTTGGCATCCAGAATCTGGCGATCTTTATTTACAGATGTCCGATCCTGTGGACGAAGAATTCCCATGTCTCTGGCATCTTCTGCGCTTAGTGCAACCTTCGCAGTAGCAATGTTCATAAATGCACTTTGCAGTGCATTGAGTTCAACATCGCCTTCCATCAGGCGGTCGCTTGCACGCTTTGTCAGTTCTTTGGTTCCGCCGCCGCCGGGAATTAATCCGACACCGACTTCAACCAGACCAATATATGTTTCGGCAGCAGCCTGTGCGATATCTGCATGCAGTGTCATTTCACAACCGCCTCCGAGTGTACGGCTTTGCGGACAAACCACGACAGGGATGGTTGAGTAGCGCAGGCGCATGACAGTATTCTGAAAAGCGCGCACCATAAAGTCAAGCTCATCATAATCCTGTTCTATCGCACACATGAAAACCATACCCAGGTTTGCGCCAAGTGAAAAGTCTGCGCCCTGATGACCCACCACTAGACCGCGGTAATCTTTTTCTGCCAGATTGATCGCATGATTCATTCCCTCAACCACTGCGCTGCCGAGTGTGTAGCTTTTGCTGTGCCATGAGAAGTTGATGATGCCATCGCCAAGGTCAGTGATTTTCGACTCCGTATTTTTCCACACCACACCGGAACTAAGATTTTCTAAAATCAGGAAGGCATCCTTACCCGGAATATTCTTGTATCCTTTGGAAGGGATATCGTAGTACTGACGCTTTCCATTGCTGACTTTATAGAAAGACGAATGTCCTGCAGCCAGCATATCATAAACCCAGCCAGCCGGTTTGTAGCCCATTCCCTCCATTGCTTTTACGCTTTCTTCAATGCCCAGCGCATCCCATGTGTCAAAAGGACCGAGTTCCCAGCCAAATCCTGCACATACTGCATCATCTATCCGGAACAGTTCATCGCTGATTTCAGGGATACGATTAGAGGCATATTGAAACAATGCAAAAAAGACATCCCGGTAAAATTCGCCGGCATTATCTTTTCCCTTCATCAGAACTTTAAAACGATCGCGGAGGTTATCAATACCCTTAGTTGTTTCAAGTGTAGCGAATTTTGCTTTTACCTTTGGCTTATATTCAAGCGTCTTCAGATCCAGTGTCAGGATTTCAGACTTACCCTTTTCATCCTTTACTTTTTTATAAAATCCCTGTCCGGTTTTATCACCGAGCCATTTATTTTTTTCAAGTGTTGCCACCACGTCCGGGAGCTTAAACATTTCGCGGCCTTCATCATTTGGAAGGGCAGCATACAGGTTGCCGGCAACCTTAACCATTGTATCAAGCCCCACAAGGTCTGAAGTTCTGAAGGTTGCAGATTTCGGACGACCGATAACCGGCCCTGTCAGTTTATCAATCTCATCGACACTCAGTCCGAGTTTGCTCATCGTATCAATCACTTTCAGCAAACTCCAGACGCCAACTCTGTTTCCGATAAAGGCAGGGGTGTCTTTGCAAAGGACAGATGTCTTACCCAGGAAGAGGTCACCATAGTGTAGCAGGAATTCTGTAACAGCCGGATCGGTGTCGGCTGTAGGGATGACTTCAAACAGACGCAGGTACCGCGGGGGATTAAAGAAATGTGTTCCGGCGAAATGCTTTTTAAAATCAGCGGAGCGGCCCTCGGCCATCAGATGAATGGGAATACCCGAGGTGTTGGAAGTAATCAGTGTACCGGGAGTCCGGAACTGTTCTACTCTTTCGTAAACCTTTTTTTTGATGTCCAGATTTTCAACCACAACCTCAATAATCCAGTCGGCTTCCTTAATTTTTGGAAAATCATCTTCAAAATTTCCAAGACTGATTCGTGACAGGAATCTTTTACTGTAAAGCGGTCCCGGGTTTGATTTGATACATTTATCAAAGGACGATTGTACAATCCTGTTTTTAAATGTTTTACTTTCTTTTGTAAGCCCTTTGGCTTTTTCTTCTTCAGTCAGCTCGGCAGGGGCGATGTCAAGCAGGGTTACGCTGCAGCCGATGTTTGCAAAATGGCATGCGATGGCAGAGCCCATCACACCTGAACCGAGTACGGCAACCTTTCTTATGTGTCGCGTCATGAAAATCAGATTTGAGTAAGGTTATGGAAAGTTCTTTATTGCAGTCCGGAAGGCGAATGACTTTCCTCAGGAAAGTAATTTTCAGCATTTCCGACAGCCTCCTAAATTAGACAATAATCATCGAGCCTCAGGAAACTCTTCAATGAATTTAGTATTAAATACTGCTTCCGGCCGCCACCGGTTTGTTTGACCTTATGAACTATCATTTTTTTGGATTTAACGGAACATCAGAGGGACTGATCATACTTGCACTGGTGGCATTTCTGATCGGGATGGCAAAAACCGGAGTACACGGGGCCGGAATGATGGCCGTTCCGCTTCTGGCAGAAGTTTTTGGAGGCCGGCTTTCCAGCGGGGTCATGTTACCTATTCTGATCATGGCCGATATAATGGGTGTGTGGTATTATCGCAAACATGCTTCATGGGTACATTTAAGGCTATTGTTTCCATGGGCCACAGCGGGCGTAGTCGCAGGAACTGTGGCGGGTAATTTTATGGATGATGGCACTTTTAAAACAGCGATGTCAATCACCATTATAATAAGTGTGGGAATTATGATCTGGCTTGAGCGCCGGCCCGGACAAGTGCCCGTTTCAAAGTGGTTTGGGGCATTAAGCGGTGTTGCAGGAGGCTTTACCTCCATGATCGGGAACCTGGCCGGTAGCGTGATGGCGGTTTACTTTTTATCAGTCAGGCTGCCAAAAAACGTGTTTATTGGCACAACAGCCTGGTTTTTCATGGTTTTAAATGTGTTTAAAGTTCCTTTTCAT
>JBMTCO010000178.1:0-3598 GCA_049430945.1 Cyclobacteriaceae bacterium | reverse complement strand
AAAAAATCCCGGCACAGGCCGGGATTTTTTTATGGCTATACTTTATCCCGTTTTCACATCTTCGCCAGCGCCTGCAGCACATCATGCTGGGTGACAATATGAACTTTATCGTGCTCATCGCGCACCAGCACTGCCTTGTTATTCTTTCCAAGCATGGACGATAAAACATCCAGTGTGCTGTCTACAGCAACAAACTGCATAGGCTTGTCCATCACCTCCCGCACGGGCAACTTACGGGCCTCGGGACTCTGAATAACTTTCTCAAGAAGCCCGGCAGTGGAAACAGTACCCACAAACTCAACGCCATCCACCACAGGAAGCTGATCAATGCCCTCGCGGTTGAGAGAGATAATAGCACTTTCCAATAAATCTGCCGCCGCCACAGTAACCAGACGGTCTTTGCCGCCACGGGAATGAATAATATCCTTTGCAGTGCCATACACCCGCTCCTCCAGGAAGCCATGATCTTTCATCCACTGGTCGTTGTAAACTTTGTTCAGATAGCGCGTTCCGTGGTCCGGCAACAAGATCACCATCACATCATCTTTCTTCATATGCTCCCGCGCATATTCCAGAGCACCATGCACGGCAGAACCACTGCTCCAGCCAACAAACATGCCTTCTTCTTTTGATAACCGACGGGCCATAATGGCGCCATCTTTATCAGTCACTTTGATAAATAAATCAATTGCATCAAAATCCACATTCAGCGGCAGAATGTCCTCCCCGAACCCTTCGGTTAAATAAGGATAGATCTCATTCTTATCGAATATTCCGGTTTCCTTGTATTTCTTAAACACAGAGCCATAGGTATCAATGCCGAGTGAAAGGATGTTTTTATTCTGCTCCTTCAGATACCTTGATGTTCCGCACATGGATCCTCCGGTTCCGACAGTAGCAACATAATGGGTTATCCTTCCTTCGGTTTGTTTCCAGATCTCCGGTCCTGTAGCAGCATAATGTGCAGCTGCGTTTGAAGGATTATCATATTGATTGGGATAAATTGAATTGGGAATATCCTTGTTGAGCTTCCTCGCAACAGAATAATAGGAGCGGGGATCCTCCGGTTCCACATTCGTGGGACAAACGATGACTTCTGCGCCGACTGCTTTCAGGATATTGATTTTTTCCTGGCTCTGTTTATCGGCCATGGTGAAAATGCAACGGTATCCTTTTGCAATGGCAGTGAGCGCCAGCCCCATACCTGTGTTTCCTGAAGTTCCTTCGATGATGGTGCCTCCCGGTTTCAAACGGCCGTCGCGTTCAGCATCCTCAATCATTCTCAGCGCCATCCGGTCTTTGGTGCTGTTGCCCGGATTGAAGTACTCTACCTTAGCCAGCACTTCACCGGGAAGTCCTTTGAATATGCGGTTCAGACGCACCATCGGTGTGTTTCCGATGGTTTCTACAATGTTGTTATAAATCATAGCCGGAATTTGGTGCACAAAGTTACCACTTCCGACCATGCCCTGCTACAGCAGGGACACGCCGATTATCTTACCGATTCCGAATGTGACGGCGGCCGCCGCAAGGCCAAATAATACTTGCCTTAGTCCGCTGAACCATACAGGTTTTCCTGTAAATAATGTTATCGCTGCCCCGATCACAAACAATCCGCAGGCGCCCATTCCGGCACTTAATAAAATACCGTTCCACCCACCTGTGAAGAAGAAAGGAATAACCGGAAGAACAGCACCTACGGCAAACAGTACAAATGATGCAACAGCGGCTTCCATCGCAGAACCTTTAAGTTCATCGCCATTAATGCCAAGCTCTTCTCTCACCAGCAGATCGTGGGCCTGACTTTTATTTTTCATGAGTTCCGCTGCCATGCTTTTAGCCTGGTCCTCAGGAATTCCTTTGGTCATATAGATCAACGCGAGTTCCCGTTCTTCACCTTCGGGATTATTTTCAAGTTCATCCATCTCCAGCTGCATCTGGTTCTCTGCAAGTTCCTGTGAACTTTTGACGGAGATCCACTCGCCCATGGCCATGGACAATGCTCCCGCAAGCAGTCCGGCTATGCCTGTCACCAGGACTTCTTTCTGACCACCGGTAGCACCTGCAACACCCATCACCAGACTGAAATTGGAAATCAGTCCGTCGTTGCCTCCAAGAACCGCAGCACGCAGTGCGTTTCCGCCCACAGACCGATGTCTTTTTTCAAATCGTGCAAGATTGCTGACCGGGATATTTTTACTTGTGGACAGAATATTTTTCAAAATGGTCACATGTGCTGTATCCGATAGTGAACCTTCTGACTTGAACTTTTTCCTGGCCTCCTGCACAGAAGCAGAAAGACTTTTTTCAGTATCCAGTAAAACGCCCAGAACATAGTCGTAACCGAAGACCTTTCCAATGGTATTTAGCACCCTTGCCCTTGAAGATGGTCCGGGGAGGGCGGACGCTTCAAGTCCGTTATGCTTCATAAACGCAAGTGCATGACCTTTTTCAATATCGCTCATCTGCCGGAATATGTGTGCGACATTTGGATCTTCTTCATGATCGGCAAGTACCTGATATAAATAGGATGCGTCAACTTCAACCTGAATGCTTTGTAAATTAACCATGCTTATGTTTATTCATTTAATCCGGAGTGTAAAGATACAGGCTGCCGGTTTTCATGTGGTGATAAATTCACCTTATTGTGGATAATCTAAATCAGCACCTTATTCTTCATCTCACCGATAACGATGAGGGTTGCATAAAAGGTCTATATTGCTACTGGAAAGATTAGTCCGGTTGCCAGGGGTGAAATAGTTTTAATCCTGATGCAAACGAAAATACAAAACAGAATGACCAGCATATTTCCGAAAAGTCCAAACCACAGCGGTGAAACACCTGTTAATTTTGAAAATCCGAGGGTGTAATAGGCATATGAAGCACAGAGGAAGGCCAGTCCGAACAACAATAGGTCTGCATCTGATGTATCCGGTTTATTTTTTTGAATCTCACTGCGCGCCGCTCCAAGCAATGCAAACAATACAAATCACACCAACGGAATCACCCATCCCGGAGGCGCATACCACAAAGGACTTTTCTCTCCGCTTTCAAATTCAATTCCAAGGAAAGGAGCGGGCAGATTAACACCGATCAGGATGGCGTAAAAAATCAAAATATTCCAGAGCAGGCCGGTGGACATGGTTTCTTTTAATTTTTATTAACGAAGGTTTTTTTCTCAACTCCAACCCCGGTAATCCTGATGTTTTTCCAGCCCTGCGGCAATACACTTTTCACTTGTGTGATTCCTGTGGCGCCGATTTCAATCCCTCCAAATCCGAACAACACAGACTGCAGTAATCCGCCTGCACCGGTTGCGAAATAAGGATTGGTGCCTCCGGCGGTCTCTGAAATAACTCCGAATGGCGGCACCTTGTTTGGCTGATAACTTCTTTTGAAATATTCACCGGCTTTTGAGCTGTTACCCAGTCTTGAATGCAGTGTGGTCAGCACCGCAAAACCCATTGCCGGTCCGTCCTGTGCATAACGGGGTTCGTAATAGTTCAGATCCTTTTCTATTTGTGCACGATCGGTATAAAAACCTAATGGATAAGACAACAGATTTCCATCAGCCTGTATGATGGTGACTCCGACGTAG
>JBMTCO010000177.1:0-3619 GCA_049430945.1 Cyclobacteriaceae bacterium | reverse complement strand
GAACAACCGGTGACCGGCACTGTTGATTTGTCTCAAATAACTGAACCATCACAGGCTGTCTTCGGAATACGAAGTGAAGGACAGTTTTTTACCTTTAACAGCAAGCCCCTGGAAATCACCCTCAATCCATGAGTGCAGAAATCATTGAAATCTTAATGAAGATTTTGAAATTCGGGATGGTTGGTGCCTCCGGACTTGTGATTGATTTTGGCCTTACCTGGTTTCTGAAAGAGAAATCCGGCATTCATAAATATGTTGCCAATGCAGCTGGATTTTGTTCAGCTGCTACCTCTAATTTTTTCCTGAATCGTCTGTGGACTTTTGGAAGCACCGCCTCAGAAGTCACTGATCAGTTTACACGATTTTTCCTGATTGCACTCGCCGGACTTCTACTGAATACCATCATCATCTGGATTGCCCATCAGAAAAAAGGCATGAACTTTTTTGCAGCAAAGGGACTGGCAGTAATCCTTGTGATGATATGGAATTTCACGATGAATTTCCTGTTCAATTTCAGGCAGGTTTAACAATTCCCTGCGCCGTACGGGTGATCTTTTGTTTCCTGGTTTGGGCCCTGACGGATTGATTGAATTTTATGGATTCTTCGGTCTTGTAGCCTCTTTTATGATCCAGATGAATGCAGATGGCACTATAGCGGATTTGCTTGCCGCGGATGCCCGCGTTCTCAAGCCGCTCGCCCAGCTCACGATCCTGTCCACCGTATTTCATATCCTCATTAAAACCATTGGCTGCCACAATATCCTTCTTCCATCCCGAAGCGTTGTGACCATTCCAGGTTGGCCGCGTGGGCGTGATGAAATTCAGAAACTTTGCCTTACTGCCTGATGCAGTCAGTTTCATGGTTTTGAAAGTCTTCTTTAATCCATGAGCTGTCAGCCATGACACATCAAACGCCCTGCCGGTTCTGATATCCTCTTCACCAATCACCTTGCTTGTTTCCATAGGCAGCATAAAATAACCGCCTGAGAGAAATCTTCCCTGCTCAGCAAACCTGACATGCGTTTCCAGAAAATCTTTCCTTGGAATACAATCGCCGTCGGTAAAGACCAGATAATCTCCTGAAGAGGCCGTAATAGCTTTATTAAGGATCGCAGATTTCTGAAACCCGTCATCTTCATGCCACACATGAACCACCTTCATTCCTGTACGCGAACGGAATGAATCGATGACCTCCCTCGTCGCATCACCCGATCCATCATCAGCAATGACAATCTCAAAATCCCTGTAAGTCTGAAGCTCAAATCCCCAGAGAACTTTTTGAAGCCACTCAGTGGAATTGTAGGTGCTGAAAATGACCGAAAGATGCATGGCGCAAAATTATCAGAAAATTCGTCGGAATGCCCGACCTGGTCGATTGGCATTATCGGTGGTCAGGCCCGGTGCTGCTGACCCGGAATAAGCAGTTACCGGAAATATTCAAGAAAAGATGATTACCTTAACCTGATAAAGACCGACACCAAATGACTTTTACTAAATTCTACTTCTCTGCGTTTTTATTTTTATCCGTAATCAGTCTGAATGCGCAGCCAGTTATGTCTGCACTCACGGGAACTGTTAATCTGACCGGCAGCAGTCGTGTTGAAAATTATACCGGTAAAAGTATTCTGGTATTTACCCCGCATCCTGATGATGAAACATTCTCCATGGGCGGGACGCTCGCACTTCTGCAACAAAATAAGAATACCATTCACATTGTTATTTACACCAACGACAATAAAGGATCACTTGATCAATCCATGACCAGGGAAAAGCTGGCAGTTATAAGAAGAGCGGAGGAAGAAGAATCGTGCCGGACACTGGGCATATCAAAAGAAAATATTATCTGGTTAGGCTATGAAGACGGCGATCTGGAGTATGCCGACCCCCGGATTCTCAGAGGCGAGGTAGCACGGCTGATTAAAAAATTCCGACCCGATGTTGTCTTCGCACCAGACCCCGGTACAAAATCAGTGCAGTGGCACAAGACTGACCATCGTATGGCGGCGCAGATATCTACCGATGCATTGATCGCTGCGGAGTGGCATCTGTATTACCCTCAGCATTTACTGGATGAAAAACTTCAGCCGTTTTCTGTGAAGGAAGTATTTTATTATTATTCACAGGAGCCCAATTACGAGATCGATATTACAAGTGTCTTTGACCTGAAAATGAAAGCAGCGGGCGCCCATGTCAGTCAGTTTGAACCTTCCGTAAGTCAGTACACCCCTGTTCTGAACCCCAAAACTGCAGAAGGAATTAAGACACGCTTTGCAGAAATGCATTTATGCGGAGAAGGAAAATGCAGGGAAAGGTTCAGGAAGGCGGAATGAAATCTTTTTAAACAGCAGCGCAGATTCAAACGAGGAAAGGCTTAAATCACCTAACCTTCTTGCTGGTAATTAAAGATTTCTTTTAGCCTGTTTATAATCATCTGCCTGCGTTGATCATAAAAGGTCGGGAAATCTTCAATGTCTAAAGACAAGCCTGTCAGAAAATTTCTGTTTACATAATAGCCCTGATCAGCACGGGAAGTAACATACTCCTGAAGATCCTTTGCGCGTTTAATTTTACGGTTTTCATCAGGCAATAACAATCCAAGGTTTGGCAACAGATCTGCAACAGCGATAATCTCCTCAACTCTGGTCTTCAATAATTTAGACCTTGGATGCAGATGATCCTGATCTTCATCTCCGGGCGGATAATCAATGTTTTCATATAAAAGGGAAAGAACAATCCATGCATCAGATCCCTTTTTAACTTCAGCAAAGTTTTCGAAGTCAGACTCTTCCAGTCTGTACAATCTTAATTTTTCTTCCAGTCTCAGACCGGCGATAAGGCGATTAAAGGTAAATGATGAGTCCTGCAGGGCATAGTTACCATCTTCACCAGTTAAACTATTCCTTAAATCTGACAAGAGCGTATCGCCGTGAGAGCCAAAGACATTTTTAAGTAAGGACAGATAAATATATTTTTTTGATTCCGCCAAAGTTTCAGCATCCATACGGCCGCCTTTAAATACATGATGGATCAGTGGAATCACCACGTTATAGGAACTAAGGGTCTTGTCACTGATTCCCAGTCGCTCCTTCAAAAATGTAAATACCTGGATTATTGATTCATTTATATCAGCAACCTCAGGATTTTCGGAACGATATGCTTCCTGAATGGCCGAAATTATATTCCTGTCTTTTGACAACTGAGCAGCACTGACAATAATCGGACTGTCTGTAAGGTAGAGCGAAGTCCGCATTACAAAATCAGTATCAATTTCATAGCCCAGGGTCTTTACGACGCGGATGGTGTCATCAATATGGGAGCGCCCCTCCTGCCATGTCGATACTACCATTGAGAACAAAAGATCCGCTTTGGAAAGTTTAACCCCTCCATCATTAATTCTTACAAAGATTTCCGCACAGGTATCAAGAGTTGTAGTTCCTGGAATCAGGTAATAATTAAAGTTTTTTTCATGTGCCAGCCGGCGGGCAAACTTGTTAATCCTGCTTCCAATAGATCGCCATTGGTTTCGCTCATCCCATTGAAGCCAAAAATTACGCAACTCTTCACTTTTAAACTCAACCGACTGCCTTATTACCTGCTCAAGGTGAGCATAGGCTTCAGG
>JBMTCO010000176.1:0-3626 GCA_049430945.1 Cyclobacteriaceae bacterium | reverse complement strand
TCGTTACGCCGTCACCATCACAATCAGCATCTTTCCATGCCTGGGAGGTAGCGCCGGTCTGACTTGCTGCTAAATAATCGCAGAAGTTATTAGGATCAGTGCCGTCAGTTCCCTCCTGAAAGTCAGAAACACCATCACCGTCAGAATCACAAGGCTCGGTGATAACGAGCTCATTGGTTGTTGGATCGCTTAAAGTCAGGCCGAGGCTATTACTGATTATCGCAGTTACCGGGTAGGTGGTATTTGATGGAAGTACATTACTCTGGGGTATCTGAAGACTCCAGCTTCCTGGTGAAATGGTAAGTGAGCTTTCCGGGTAAGAGACTCCGTTAACCTGAATGCTAAGTGTTTCCCCTGAAGCAAGTGTGGCCGTACCTGTTATTAAAGGAGTAACCGAACAAGTCTCTAGTGGGGTTACAGAAACCGGACCTGCAGGAGCTGCTTCCTTGGTAGCATCCAGGTAGTCATTCAGGTCATCAATTAAACCAGTAAATGCTGCATCTCCGCGGACATCTGTATTATCTGTAAAAGTTAATGAGGAACCAATTATTTTAAGTCCAAAGTTGGAAGAGCCTGTAACGGTACCACCTGTAATCAGATAATCTGCACCTCCATAAGTAGATAGATTGACTGAAAAGCCCTGAGTGGCCAGAAAACCAAAAATCTGTAACTGACCAGTCGATGTTTTTCGCCAAACAAGACCACCGGGGATATCCAGGAGTTCTCCATTAGCAAATTCAAGTCTGAGTGATAATGGAATATCATTTCCCTGAGGTTCAAAAAAACCAGTTGCTGAGTTCTGGGCGAAGTAAGCCTTAGCTATTCCCAAAGTGAGAAAAGTCTGAACATTATCTGCGTCCTGAGGGTTATTTCCCTGAACCCCGATAAAACCTTCATTAAATGGAACAGAAATTTCAGTGGTTCCTGCGGGTTGCGCATAAGCAGATCCTCCACCAAAAATGGATAAGAAGAAAGTAATTGCTAATAGGATATAAGCACCATTTCGCCCTAAAAAATTACTGTTAAGTATTCTTCGTTTAAGATTTCTTTTAGAGTCGTTCAGATAGAGTTCTGCCATAAATTGTGAGTGAAAAGCCGTTTTAAAGTATTTAAGGTAGCAAATATAACTATGCTATTGATAACGCAAAGATTATTAACAATAATCTGAAATTAGGTTGTCAAATTGACTGTCTAGACGATGAATGTCATAATGTTTTAAGAAAAATTACATTAAAATAAATTTTGGATTTTGATTAAGCCTGCAAATGAATCCAGCGTGGGTAATTTTGGACGTTCTTAATTGTAAACCCTCTTGGATAAAAAGGATGGTCATTTTTGTCTCTGTCCTGACCATCGTACTTTCGCTGATGGCAGCCGTCAATACCTGGCAGCTTAAAAGGTCCAACATTTTACATTCTTTTATCCTTATTTCATTTTCGCTGGCAGGGTTCACTCAAGATATATATTGAGTTCAGTACAATCACCAATCCGGGTTGCAACTATTTTTAACAATTTTGCACCGCCTTAGTACTTTACTGGTTCCATTTTCTTTTGGTACACACGCGCAGTAATCAAAGACGAAATAAAATTCAGCCCGATCGACCTGCCGCATACTTACCTTTTCTAATTCATCTTGCAGACATTAATCCTTACCTTTTTTCTCCTTTTGAACATAAATTAACTTTAGCTAAAGCTTTGATAAATTATCCATAGCACCATGGTCAGTTGAATGTAAACTGGATTATTTCAGTGCCTCAATAACAGGTTTTTTTATCCAGATCAAGCTTCTGCTCCTTCTTCAAGGCGGTCACAGGACTTTCACCGGGAGAGATTCTTAATGCTCAGAATATTACGCATCACTCGGAAATCGGTTGAATTATCTAAATTTAATAAATTCTCTAAACGCCTATGAAAGCAGCCCTGGTTAGGATCTGTCCATTACTTTTTTATGTGGTTTTAATAGGATGCAGCTCATCCACTGACCCTAAGTTTAAAATTCTGCCCGCAGATAAATTCCTGTTCCGGTCATTTGTGGACTGTAATATGGCGGAAGTATGGATTGCTGATACCTTTAGAATTTTTCCCGGCAAGCACGGTGAGGACACGCTTTGGGGATATTCCGATAATCTTCGCTTCGGTAACGGTCGGAATGCGGATGAGGCGTTTGCCAATAAGTTTGAAGACCTTATTCAACCTCAAATGCCGCCCAACGTTAAGCCTGATGTCTATGTGAAACAATGGTCAGAGCCGAATTCCACCAAAGGCGTAGTGGGTGCAGTCTGGTTTGAAACAGTTTATCAAGACGAGCGGGATTCCTCCGGTAAAACTTTATATGCCGTCTATCACAATGAAAATTATCCATGGAATTTCCCTCATGACGCTGAATCAGGTCAGGGTTACATTGATTATAACTGGCCAAGAGGACTCACCGGGCCGCAATCTCCTGCCGCAGTGAGCAGGATCGGAGTTATGAAGTCTGTCAACGGAGGTTATAAATGGGAAAACAAAGGGATTTTCATTGAAGATTTGCAATCAAGAATGATTTTAAAACCTCATAACACATCAAATACTTTTGCCGGTGGTGTAGGCGATCCTTCAGCTGTATCGAGTGGTGATTATTTGTACCTGTTTTATGGAGAGTACGGTTATCCCGGAAAATATGATTCAGCAACATATGATCCATCTCTGGAATGGAGTGGTCAATGCATAAGTGTGGCACGCATAAAAATTGAAGATCTTGACCAGCCCTCCGGAAAAGCAAAAAGATGGGATGGAAAGGGGTTTAACGCTCCCGCAGATGGCATTGGCTCTCCGGTGAAGTCCTTACAGATTCCACCTGAATTCGGTGGCGGACCTTCCTCCGCTCCTGACAAGCAATTCCACTGGGGGCCATCCGTGAGCTGGAATACTTATTTGAATTGCTGGGTCATGCTAATGGGCAAGGTAGAAGCAAAGTCATGGGTTGGAAGCAGCATCTGGATTTCATACAATTTTAACAAAGACCTTGGCGCAGGGGAAAATTCACAGCAATGGACAAAGCCCGTATTGTTGCTTGACAGGCCCGGACATATTCTATGGTATCCCTCTCTTCAGCCTCTGAATACAAAAGAGGATATTGAGAATCGTTACACCTGTACAAGACTTGGTAAAAGAGCTCGTCTATTTTTCAAGGATCAGGCCGGACCTTATTCAGAATATCTCTCCGAATATATTATTGAATTCGAAAGGTGATTTTTTTCAGGGAATTCTTAGCACGTTAAGATCATGAAGTGACCCATTGAAACGATTGCCATCGACATACTCATCAATTCCTGCGACAGAAAGCTTAGCAGTGAACTGGTGTAAGGACCACTTTACCTTTTCAAGACGATGTTCGCCATCGTAGGCAGCAATCCATAATGGGTATTCACTTAAATACCCTTCAAAATACTTTTTGTAAAAAGATAATCCGGTGTAGACAATTGGCCTGATACCATATTTGTTTTCTGCGAGCGTAAGCCATTGCCTTACACCTGCACGCAGAATTTCCGGTGAGCTGTCTCCTATCCTTTCGATATCGAGCACAGGTCTAAAATCCCCAGGATTTAATTTCACATTTCGTGCAAAGTTCCGGAACTGAAGTGTCG
>JBMTCO010000175.1:0-3645 GCA_049430945.1 Cyclobacteriaceae bacterium | reverse complement strand
AATCCGACTTGAAATACATCCCCTTAATGCTCGGCAGAGAAATATTATTTTTCATCCCATTCGGCTTGTTTACACCACAACAAATGCCCCATAGGGGCAGCCTCTTCGTTGAAAACGACCACTCCGGACCTTGCAGGCCCCGTAGGGGCCTCCTATGGATTTACACCTCAAGCATCACCTGAAAAAGTATCTCTGAACCGCTACCGACCACTGGGGATTGATCTGGGCATAAGACCTGCCAACAAGAATAAATCCCGCTGTAAACTCAATCCTCAGGTTGGAACGAATTATTTTCTGAACACCGGGGTGAATCTCCACATAGGAACCCTGTGCCAGTGCGGGGTTATTGTTTACTACCAGTGCCTCATTCTGAACAACCTTTGCAGCATCATAGCGCTTGCCGATAAACTCCAGATAAAGATTCCAGTTTGGCTCATCATAATTGGTATAAACTTTCGGCCGTAATAAATAACCAAAAGAAGCCGACCATGTTGTTGCCCTGCCATAGGTAATCCTCGTGGGCATATCAGGGCCTCCTGTCAGATCAGGTTGCATTTCAAAATATGAATCCGGTCTTATTCGCCCGATGGTAAGGGAAGCAGCAAATCTTTTGTTGAGCCAAGTTGTGATCAGTCCGTTCCCATAGCCGCCCGTATCATCGGTAAGATCAGGCTCTGCTTCATCGTGCGGTGTGGAAACGCCTGACACTTGTCCGTAAACCGCCATCCGGAAATGTTTGTTCTGACCATCCATGCTCAGAAATCTGTATTTGGCATAGAGGTTCGCTCCATTGAACAAATAGGGATATCGGACCCCGCGTCTGATATTTTGCGTGAAATAATTTGTCTGATTTCCGGAGTGAGTATGATTGATGAGATCCGGCGGAAGCTTGAGGTCGTGGTGATTTGAAAATGCGGCTGTCACATAAACTGAGAGCCGTGGAGTGAGGCCGTACATAAAGCGGAAATACTGCATTGTACGAAGCCGGTCTGCATCATTGTATTGCTGTGACAAAGTACGGAGACCAATTACACCTTTAGGCACCGAGCTGGCAGGTTCGCTGAGCGGATACAACTCCTGCCCGGAAGCAGGCCAGGCCGCACAACAAAAAAGCAAAAGGGCGATTGCTCTACTCAATGACCACATGCAACACATTTTTTTCAGGTTTTTTCGGAAGCAGGGCTGCCCACTTATGATGGTCTTTGGGTGTGGTATACAAAGGGTCTATAAGCCGGAAAATCACAGTTCCTTTTTCAGGGATTTTGTTGTTGCCCGCTAGGCGGAATTCCTGTCCCGAGGAATAAAAAATATTATCCTCCTGTAATCGCAGGCCGTCGGCATCCATCTCCATTTTTACAAATCTGACTGAGAAGCCTGCATCTTTAACGGAGCGGACAATTTCCTTCATAGAGATGTTTGTGTTTTTTCTCGGGAAGATTTTAGCCTCTGTGTTTTCCAGGCTCATTTCTACCTTTTCAACCCACAGGAGGTTGAGGATGCTTTTTTCAACCGTGCGGGAGCACATGGAACATGTGAGTCCGTTGATGCCTGTGGTTATGGCTTTGACCTGGCCATGGAGGGCCAGGGATAGGAAAAGAAAGGGGATTAAGAGGGTGGGACGGTTATTCATATTTCAGGGGGCAATTTAAGGACTGGGAGGGTCACCTAACGATTTGCACCATGTAATGTGTCTCCCCTACGGGGCTTAATTTATTCAAATACCCAGGGCATTGAACTATGACAACATTTTCATAATTCCGGCCACATAGCCCCGGCGGGGCGGTATATTAATAGCAAGGAGATTTAGATAAAATTATCCCAAAGCCCCAGAGGGGCGACACAATCCAACATCGTCCGGAAAATTTGTGCCACCCCTACGGGGCTTGATGTATTCAATTACCCATGGCATTGAGCTATTACACGAATCTCATCATTCCGGCAACACAGGCCTGGCGGGGGGCGGATATTTATCCGCCCCCATAACATTTGGTCTTTGCTCAAATAATTTCAATCGGACTAAAGTCCGAGGGTCCCGGGTCCGGACTAAAGCCCGAAACAGCGGCTCTCTTAAAATCTCAAAAACCCATTTTCAATAATCTGAAGAAAATATTTTACTAAAACGAGATTTTAATTCCCTATTTGGGACTTTAGTTAGCTTTTAAAAAAAATATCTCAGTGTTTGTTACAAATGATTGTAACAACGATACCTTCGAAAGGTGTTTTTCAAAAGCACAAAAAATTTAAACAATCAAACAAAATTTATGAAAAGTTCCCTTAAAACAAGCTTTGCGGGCCGTTCCATCGCAAAAGTATTGTTTGTTCTGGCCTCTATGACCCTATGGATGGCATGTACGGAAGATTCAGGGATGCTTAATCCTAGTGATGAGGCATCTTCAGCATCTTCTAACTCTACCAGCAGATGGGGTGATTATAATTATAATGTTGAAGTTTCTGATGACGGAACCAAATGGACCTATACCATTTCTAAAGTTTCTTCAAAGTCAAAGAACCTCAGCCACTTTATCATCGACTTGCAGAATTGTGGTGATCAAAGTGCAACTTTTGCAAACCTGATAAGTGCTACTGTTAATGGTCAGGCTGCTGACATTCGTCCTAATGAAGGACAAGGTACAGGTTGCGACCCTTACGCTGCCACTACCAATTTTGTAAAAATCAACTTCCCAATCGCCGCATCAACATATGTAATTGTAATCACCTTTGATTCCGGTTATGATGTTTTTGCAGGTGCACGTGCCTGGCAAAAAGCAGGAACATCTTGCAATATTGGTACAGTTGGTGCACCCGGCTGTCCTAAGGGTAGTAAGTGCTCATTCTCTCAGGGATTTTTCTTTGCCAATGGTTCCTGGAGGAATGATGCTGATGTGATTTGGGAAGATAACAATGGTTTAACTATTGGAGGTTACAATTATTCTCATGACAATGGAACTACCCTCTGGGAAACTGACAAAGGTAAAGGAGGAGATCAAACACTTAATGCTTTCTTCCAGTTGGGTGCAGTACGCCTTTCTGGTACAGAGGCATCAGTTTCCGTTGAAGATGTAGCCCTGATAGATAAGTACTTTGAACTTGTTGGCCGGTCCATCGTAACAAATTGTGGTTCTTTCGATTGTTCAGTAAATGATCCTGTATGTTATGGTTTGGTTACGCTTCAGCCTTGCAACAAAAATAGACAACCAACCGGTAATCCTTACACTTATGTGAACTTACCGGCTTCTGTGAGCTATACTGTGACTGTAGAAGATATAACAACTACAGTTACAATTACAAAAGCGGAGGTTCAGGCTGCAGGTTCTCGCATAGGTGCATTTATTGATGCAAATCACTGCCCATAAGCAGCCTAAGTATCTGATTCGAAAAAGGCCGCTGCTCAAGCGGCCTTTTTTTATGCCTCGCAAATCCATGACAAAATAACCCGCCCACTCAGCCAAATCCATCCCACTTCGACCACTAAAATGCAAATTTCACCGCCCGACCGATAGTCAGCTAAAAAGGCAAACAGAAAAGGAAATATTCCGTTTCAGATGTGTTCTCAAAAGGAATGCTACAAATCTGATTACAAACCATGAATACCAACAGACCCATAACTCCTGAAACACTGGAACAACTCTACCGTAAAAACCGGAC
>JBMTCO010000174.1:0-3662 GCA_049430945.1 Cyclobacteriaceae bacterium | reverse complement strand
GGCATTGGGGGTGGTTCATTTTTTGCATCCGTAGTTTACGACGAACGAGAAACGGCTATCGCCCAACGCCCAACGACCAACCAAAAGCGGCTATCGAGCAACGCCTAACGAACAACGAACAACGACCAACGACCAACGACAAACGGCTATCGAACAACGACTACTGAACAACCTCTTGCTCCGTTGCCTCCTTACCCGCCAGGTATTTCTTCAACATTAAAATCAGAAAAACATAGATAGCAGTAATGGATCCTGCAAAAAGTATAAATGGTATTTGCCTGTACAATACTAAAGCCATCACAACAATGAAGGTAGCCAGTCCAAGGATAGCCAGCAGGGACTGACTTGCAGTAAGTCCGCTGGAGAGAAAAAGGTGATGGATATGATTGCGGTCAGGGGTAAACGGACTAAGGCCTCTGATGATTCTCAGGAAAAATACGCGCGTCATATCCAACCCCGGAATAGCGACCAGCGCGAACCCTACAAAAAACCGGTTGGCAGGAGTGAAGTCAGGCTGGGCATCGTTGGAAATGAAATTAACAGTCAGTACGCTGAGTAGTACGCCAATCAGATAAGATCCGCCATCGCCCAGAAATATTTTTGCGGTTGGTTTATTGAATATTAGAAATGCCGCAAGACTGCCGGTAAGTACCAGACTGAAAACCATATAATAGTAATTGCCCTCCAAAAAGTTGATGATAGAGTAAGCTGTCGAAGCCAGTAAAGCCAGAGAGGTGGACAAGCCATCCATACCATCAATCAGATTATACGCATTGGTGATGGCACTGAACACTATGACTGTAAAAATAAAGTTAATCGCAGGCACACCGGCGAAGACACTCATCACTGAATCCAGCGGCAGAATAAGTTTTGTTCCGTAGATCATTATCACTGCACCTGCCAGCTGAATAAGAAACCGCTTGAGTGCTCTGATTTGAATCAAGTCGTCCGTCAGTCCTGTTATATAGGCTCCAAAAACCACAAGCCAGAACCATGGAGTATATTCCGGTTGCGGAAAAAACAGATAACCGGAGATGCCGACTATAAGTGTGAAAGAAATAATAATGGCCAGTCCGCCCATGTAAGGTGTTCTTCGCCGGTGAAGCTTTCTTTCCTCATCCGGAAGATCATAAAGCTCATATTTTTTTGACAGGCTGATGACCATTGGGATCAGGCCTGTGGTAAGCAGGAATGAAAAAACCAAAGAAATGCCGATAATCTCAAACATAGTTTAACCGGTGTTTCCGAATTTTTATGGTTAGCCAGTCCACGCAGAAAGAAATGTAATGGCAGAAAAGGCTTTTCTCCACAAAAAATTGACCAATAGCCTTTCAAATATAGATAATCAGGCCTCAATATAAAAGTTAGTGTTGGTAGCTTTTTAAGGGATTTAAAAACGGAATTGAGTTATCTCATTATGGGAAAGAGTCCTTGGTTAAGCAAAAATCCCCTGTGGCCTTATGATATTAAAACCTGAAGACTGTTTGCAGCAGGGGAGATTTTTCGAATAGACGGGTTGATTAGGGAAATCTTTTTATCCCTTACCAAGTCTTCCCTCCAGTGCTTTCAATTTTGTCTCTGCGTCGGCCTTTTTCCTGCGCTCAAGTTCAACAACAGCGGGAGGGGCACCGGCCACAAAGCGCTCATTGCTGAGCTTCTTGTCAATGGAGGACAGAAAACCTCTTAGATATTCCATCTCTTTTTCAATGGATTCTTTTTCCTTTTCAGGATCAACTTTGCTTTCAAGCGGAACAAAGCATTCAGTGGTGCCTGCAAGAAATCCTGCCGCACCTGCAGGAGCGGAGTCTGCAAAAACCACTTCCTCAAGATTGGAAAGTTTTTGAATCAGCTTACAATATTCACCGGGTAATTGTCCTGCAGTGTCCATGCCTTCTTTTATTACTAATGTCAGGCGTTCTTTGGGAGAAAGTCCTTTTGAGTTTCTGAGGTTTCTTATCTCGGATACTATCTGAAATGCCAGCGCAGCACGGTCAAGGATTTCCATATCAAAGGATGATGCCTTTGGCCACTCCGCCACAATCACCGCGTCACCTTCTCCGCGCGGCTCCAGCTCATGCCACAGCTCTTCAGTTATAAAAGGCATAAAGGGATGCAGGAGCTTCAGCAGCTTCCCGAAATTATCAGTCGCTTTCTTGTAGGTTGCTTCATCAATGGGTTTTCCATATTCCGGCTTGATGAGCTCCAGATACCAGGCACAGAAATCATCCCACACCAGTTTATAGGTTGTCAGCAGTGCATCCGATATTCGGAATTTTGAAAAGTGTTCTTCAATCTCACCAATGGCCTGGTTGATCTTCGCATCAAACCATTTCCCGGCCACCACATTCACTTCAGGGGTTGCTATTTTTTCAACCTGCAGTCCTTTCAAAAGTCTGAAAGCATTCCAGATTTTATTGGCAAAATTTCGGCCCTGCTCACACAGCTTTTCATCAAACAGCAGATCATTTCCGGCAGGTGAGCTGAACAGCATGCCTGTCCTTACGCCGTCAGCGCCATAGGTTGCAATCAACTCCAGCGGATCAGGCGAATTGCCCAGCGACTTGGACATCTTTCTTCCCTGTTTGTCACGCACGATACCGGTGAGATACACATCCTCAAATGGTTTCTCGTCCAGATATTCATAGCCTGCGATGATCATACGTGCTACCCAGAAAAACAGAATCTCGGGTGCCGTCACAAGGACCTGTGTGGGATAAAATTTATTCAGATCGGCATTGCTGCCTTTTCTGATCTTGCCGGTAGCATGATCAAAATGTTCATCGGCAAAACCTTTGAACACTTCTATAGGCCACAGCCACGATGAAGCCCAGGTGTCCAGCACATCCGGATCCTGTTTCAGTGGTGCGCCCTTCTTATCCGGAAACTGCCGGTCATATTCTGTCCTTGCATCGTTCTCATTTTCTGCAACCACTACATTTCCTTCAGCATCATACCATGCCGGAATGCGGTGGCCCCACCACAACTGCCGGGAGATACACCAGTCGCGCACATTGTCCATCCAGTGGCGGTAAGTGTTTTTGAACTTGGCAGGGTGGAGGCGGATCTCATCATCGGCAACAGCCTCTTTGGCTTTGACGGAGATTTCCTTCATGCGGATAAACCACTGCAGCGAAAGCATAGGCTCCACCACCGTATTTGTTCTTTCCGAGCGACCGATTCTGGTTGTGAATTCTTCCTCCTTCACCAGATGGCCGGCTTCACGCAGGTCTTTTATGATTTGCTTTCTTACAACAAAGCGGTCCTTGCCCGTGTACTGCGGAAGTCCGCATTTTTCATTTACCGTTCCATCTTCACTGATCGTTGCGATCACAGGAAGATTGTGACGCAGTCCGATCTCATAGTCGTTGACATCATGAGCAGGCGTCACTTTGAGGCATCCCGTTCCGAAAGTCTGGTCCACATAATTATCGGCGATTACGGGAATTTCGCGGTTCAGGAATGGCACCAGCACCATTTTACCTACCAGATGTTTGTAGCGTTCATCACCGGGATTAACAGCGATGGCCACATCGCCCATAATTGTTTCGGGCCGTTGTGTCGCGATCGTGATCCATTCGTCGGCCGTACCTGCCAATTTGTAGCGCATGGAGTATAGTACCGAGCGTTCACCGTCTTCTTTATAGATCACATCTTCGATCGAG
>JBMTCO010000173.1:0-3681 GCA_049430945.1 Cyclobacteriaceae bacterium | reverse complement strand
GTTACATAGGCGGGCGGATCAAACCTGAATTTAATGACATGGCGGCCTTCAGGAACCCATAAAGCTCTAAGGACATAGTTTGCCCTGAATATTTCCGCAGGCTGATCATCTATGGTTGCTGTCCAGCCATGAGGATAGTAAATCTCTGAAAAGATCACAGGTGCCTTAACATTAAGATCAGCCTCATAGACCATTTCACGCAGTCCGCGTTTTTTAAGAACCACAGATGCAAGAGAATCATTTAATCCTGTCACAGGTTGAACCTTAAACCTGCTTACATCAACTAAAGCAGTCTGTTTTGTGTTGAGCCCTCTCAGACTAGCCAGTTCCTCGTTTGCACCTGTAACCGGTTTTAGTTCCCCGACAGTCCACGCAGCACCATTTGCTTCAGAATTCAGCAGCACATTTTCCGCGCCTGGTCCATAAGTCAAGTACTTTGCATTCAACATGTTCAGTACTCCGTACCCGGAAAAATCAAGACTGCCACTCTGAGCATTCCGGATCAACTGGTCAGTCTCACCATAAATAACCGAGTCAAATAACTCCTGATAGCGGCGAAGTTTTGCGCCATGATATCCTCCAAGGGAATTGTGAAAATAAGATGTGCGTGCTTCTCCCAGCGGATTTTGAAGATTGTAAACTCTGTAATAAGCGGTATCAGTTTTAATAGCACTGTCTGCATCGGTCATCTGAACTGCATCCTCAGCAGCACGGCGATATTTGTCTTTACCGAAATACCTCTTGTCAAATGACCACAGATCAATCAGCACCAGAAGAATAATAGCAGGGAAAATAAATCCCGGCGACAGGTACTTGGGAAGATTGAGATAAAGTGCCGCAAAAAAAATAGTGATGAATGTGAAGGAGCGCAAAGCATCAGAACGCAACAAACCGATCCTGTCTTCTTTCATTGCATTGGTAAGCCAGACAGGCAATTGCTCTTCTCCGGGGCGAAGAAAATCACCAAATCCTCCTGTTACCCAAAGTAAAAAGCAAATACCACCGGTAAGTCCAAATCCATAGACAAGTTTCTTTTTATTGATGGGATTAATACCCTCACTGAACAACTTCTCCAGTCCCATGAATCCGGCAAGCGGAATTGCAAAAAGAATTAAAACAAGTGCAAAGGTTACAGACCTGAACTTGTTGTAGCCGGGCAAATAATCAAACAAAAAGAAATTAAAACCTGAAAAATTATCACCCCAGCTCATAAGAACTGAAAGGACTGACAGCGGAAGCAACCACCAGAGCCACTTTCGGTCAATCAGAAATAATCCTGAAATAAACAGGAACATCATAATGGCCCCGGCATAATACGGCGCCGTATTAGGCTGATCACCCCAGTATGCAACCGTATACCTTGAAAGTTCAGAGGCAGTCTGCTGATCGGCAGCACCTGAAAGTGCTTTATAAGTTTCGGATCTGTCATCAGCCAGCAATGATTCAAAACTGCTACCACCAAAAATATTGGGGATTAGTAATGTCATCGGTTCCCAGATCCCATTACTGTATTCGAAAGCATAAGACTTGGAAAGTCCACTCTGCCCTGAATTATCTGAAGTCGAAGTCAGATCAGATTTTCCGCGTATGGAGTATTTGCTGTACTCTGTGATGGCAGTGAACTGTCCGTAAAATGTTCCTGCAGCAATAACCACAGCCCCAACAAGCGACAAAACAGCCATGAAAAATCCGTGCAGCTGACCGCGGCGATGATAGTCAATCAGCTGAACAATGCCATAGACAAGCACAATCAAAAGCAGATAATAGGTCATCTGCAAATGGTTTTCTCTGAGATGAAGTGCAAGCGCAAGCGCGGTCAGTGCAGCACCAAGCCACTTCTTTCCGTCAAAGCTAAGATGGATGGCTGCAACCACCAGCGGCATGAATGCCATGGCCCCGATGCGCCCATTGTGTCCTGCTCCAAGCCCAATTAAAACAAATGAAGAAAGTCCAAAAGCCAGTGCTCCTGCAATGGCCAGGTACGGCCTGATCCCAAAGGCGAGCAGCAGAATGTAAAAGCTTAAAAAAGCCCAATAGATATTGGCAACAGGATGCGGCAATCCCAATGCACCGATTTTTTTAATCCATGTAACTGGTCCATTGCTCCAGTCCACCGAAATCAAATAGGCAGGCATCCCGCTGAATACCCCTGATGCCCACAGACCTTCCTCACCTGTCGTTGCCCTGTAATCCTTCAACTCTTTGGAGGTGCCCAGATATTCAGTGATATCGTGCTGCTCCAGCGACTTGTTTTCAAAAAACAGGGGACTGAAAAAGAAAACGGTGACAAGGAAAAAGATCAGCACCGCAAGGGCATGCGGTAATACGGCGGAGATGGATATTTTTTTCAACAGATGAAAATTAGATTCGCAAAATAGCACTTAAGTTTGACCAACGAAAACCCCTGTTTAGGAGTTCTTCCGCTAAATTTCCCATGCTTTCCCTGACTCCATTTGCTCCGGTTATTTTCTTTTTTCTGATGACTGCCTGTTCTGACCGTGGCAAGGTTTCTGCATTCTCCGCGCAGGATAAAAAAGAGATCCTGGCCCTGCTGAATGAGCAACAAAATGAGTGGAATAAGGGGAATATTGACAGTTTCATGGAGGGCTATGTCAAAGGTGATTCTATGCAATTCGTGGGAAGCAAAGGCATCACATTTGGTTGGGAACAGACCTTAACAAACTACAAGCTAAGATATCCTGATACAGTTACAATGGGTAAGCTTCATTTTGAAATCATGCGCATCAACCCTATTTCCGGCGATGCCGCATGGTTGACTGGCAGATATCATCTCAAACGAACGATAGGAGATGCCACCGGAGTATTTACACTTGTGATTCGTAAAATAGAAGGTGAGTGGAAAATTGTGTACGATCACACCGGCAATTAAAACAATCCAATTCTGGTTTGCAGAATTGTCAGCGCAGCAATAAAAATTATAAGAGAAGTAACCTTTCGGATCGTGGTGGCATCAAACCTGCCACTGCCCAGCCGTGCTCCAACCTGTCCTCCCGCAATGACTGCAACCAGGATGGGTAAGATAAATGCAATATCCATCTGACCAATGCCACTTGTAATCTGGCCCGCAAGGCCGCCGATGCTGTTGAATAAAATAAAGAGCGATGAAATTCCTGTAATAACTGCTGCGGTTTCCCAGTTGAGCAGATGAAGTATGGGGGTAAGGAAAATTCCCCCTCCGATACTGACAAGGCCACTCAGAAATCCTATCCCTCCACCTAAAAGAGATTTAACTGCAGGATTTCCGGTTTGTTCATGATTAAAAGGACGCACGCTGTTACCGATCCATAACAAGAGCGAAGAAATGATAAGTGTTGCAGCAAGCAACAGATAAAAAAACTTATCAGATATTGGCCACCTTCCTGCAAGGTAGGCACAAGGCAAACTCAGCACCACATAAGGAAGCCAGGTTTTGATCCCAATCCGGTGTCTGGTAACAAACAACCAGCTGCTTCCGGTAACAACTACAATATTGCATAATAAAGCCGTTGGCCTGATAACCGCCGGAGTCAATGAAAAAAAAGGTAATGCAAGCAAGGCCAGATAACTTGAGCCCCCGCCAAATCCTACGGAAGAGTAAACTGCTGCAATCACAAAAAAGCCTGTGACAATAAAAATGAATTCCATAATTAACCTCCTATAGTTGACATCGAGGCATGCATA
>JBMTCO010000172.1:0-3720 GCA_049430945.1 Cyclobacteriaceae bacterium | reverse complement strand
CTCAGTCATCACAGCTGGGGCATGCGCAAACAACCCGAGGCACTGGCCGTAGTCAGTCAGGGCATCACGACCATTGTGGTTGGTCAGGATGGGGGTTCGGAAGTACCATTAAAAAAATATTTTGAACATCTCGGAGATTCACCGGTAGCAGTAAACATTGCTTCTTATTCAGGCCACAATTCCATCAGAGAGATTGTAATGGGAAATGATTTTAAGAGAAAAGCTTCAGCAGATGAAATAGAAAAAATGAAGGCGCTTCTGAAGGAGGATCTGGAATCAGGAGCACTTGGATTGTCAACAGGGCTAGAATATGATCCGGGGATTTATTCAGCATCAGAGGAGGTCTTTGAACTGTCCGGATTGCTTCCCGCATATAATGGAAGATACATCAGCCATCTTCGAAGTGAGGATCGTTTTTTTCATGAAGCCGTTGATGAAATCATCAGCATTGGCCGAAAAACCGGAGTTCCGGTTCAGATCAGTCACTTCAAACTTGCTATGCGCAAGCTGTGGGGCCAATCGGGCGAAGTCCTCACACGACTTGACCGGGCGAGAGCAGAAGGTATTAATATTACTGCCGACTTATATCCTTATCCATACTGGTCCTCTACCATCAGAGTACTGTTTCCTGAACGGAATTTTTCTGATCTGAATGAAGCAAAGCTGATTTTGTCTGAAGTAACAAGTCCTGAAGGGATACTGTTCAGCAGTTATGGTCCCAACCCTGAATACAATGGAAAAACCCTCGCAGAAGTTGCAGTAACAGAAGGGAAATCGCCTGAGATTATGCTTATCGAACTTATCCGACGACTGGATGAATGTGAAAGGAAAAATAATGACTGTGACGGCAGTATTGTAGCCACCAGCATGGATGAGGCTGACATTGAAAAATTAATTCAGTGGCCACATACCAGTATATGTTCAGACGGCGCATCTTCAGGCCGGCATCCGAGAGGCTTTGGCGCATTTCCAAGGGTGCTGGCAAAGTATGTTCGGAAACAAATGACATTGCCTATTGAAGAAGCAATCAGAAAAATGACTACACTTTCAGCTGAGCAAATGGGATTTAAAAAGCGGGGCTTAATTACAGTCGGCAACTATGCTGATCTGGTTCTTTTTGATCCTGATCTGGTTCAGGACCGGTCAACCACAAAAAATCCGCAGGAAACTGCTTCGGGAATTATTAGGGTATGGGTGAACGGAAAGCCGGTTTACTCCATGGGCAAAACAACAGGTCAGTTACCGGGAAAAGTTATCAGACGGACAAATTAAAATATTCAATTTATGAGTTGGAATTTAAGCGGAAAGAAGGCACTCATCACAGGAGGCACAAAAGGGATTGGCCTTGCGGTAGTGCGTGAGTTTTTAAGTCTTGGCGCAATGGTTATGACTGTAGCACGAAATGAGTCAAGCTTACCGGATGACCTGAAGAATCAGGTAATTTTTCTGGAGGGTGATATGACCGACCGAAACTTCAGAAGTTCGGTTATTTCTGAAATAGAAAACAAATGGAGTCAGCTGGATGTTCTGGTGAATAACACGGGAACCAATATCCGAAAAGGATTTGAAACTTATACTGAGGAGGAGTACAGAAAAATTTTTGAGATCAATCTTTTCAGTATGATGGACCTCACGCTTCGTTTATTCCCTGTGCTCAAAAAATCCGGCACCTCAAGTATTGTGAACATTGCCTCGGTGGCAGGAACGGTGGATGTTGGATCCGGAGCTCCATATGGCATGACTAAAGCCTCAATTATCCAGTTTGCACGGCATCTTGCGGTGGAGTGGTCCGGACACGGGATTCGTGTGAATACTGTATCTCCGTGGTATATCCGTACGCCACTGACGGAGCCGGTACTTTCGCAACCGGACAGACTTGAGAAAATTCTGAGCCGTACGCCTATGAACAGACTGGGTAACGCCGGTGAAGTCTCCTCAATGGTTGCATTTCTGGCGATGGATAAGTCATCCTATATCACCGGACAAAATATTCAGGTTGACGGAGGTATGTCATGCAAAGGACTTTAAATCGTAATTTTATAAACCCACTTTAATCTTCATCTATGAAAAAATTTCAATTGTTGATTCTGCTTTCGGTTCTTTCAGCCGCAACTTTTAGCCAGAATATTCTTGTGTCGGCAAAGCCAGAGGAGGCCGGTTTTTCAACTGAGCGTCTGGCAAGGATCGACCAAACCATTCAGGAACACCTAGTCGCAGGTCACATTCCGGGAGCTGTTGTTTTTATCGCACGCAATGGTAAAACAGTCTATCACAAAGCATTCGGATATTCCGATACGGATACGAAGACGGCACTTAAAAAAGACGATATATTCCGAATGGCATCCCAATCCAAAGCAATTACGAGTCTCGCCATTATGATGCTCTGGGAAGAGAACAAGCTTCAACTTGATGATGCTGTTTCAAAGTATATCCCTGAGTTCAGGAATCCCCGTGTTATGACGAGATTTAATATTGCTGACTCAAGCTACAATTCAGAGCCTGCCAAAAGTGAAGTCACCATCCGCCAGCTGCTCACCCACACTTCAGGTATTGATTATGCAGGAATCGGATCACAGGAATTCAAAGCAATTTATGCCAAAGCCGGTATCACAAGTGGCATAGGAGGTTCAGCCGGACCGACTATCGGGGAAAAGATGAAAGCACTTGGATCTCTTCCTCTGAAGCACCATCCGGGAGAGCGTTTCACGTATGGACTTAATTCGGATGTCCTTGGTTATGTTGTTGAAGTAGTGTCAGGAAAAAGCTTTGATGAGTTTTTAAGAACAAGAATATTTCAGCCACTGGGCATGAAGGATACTTATTTTTATTTGCCAAAAGAAAAACACAGCCGACTCGTAACACTTCATCAACAGACTGCAACCGGAGTTACTACAGTAAAAGGAAAAATCTATGACGGCTTTGATCCGGAATATCCTAAAATGCAAGGCACCTATTATTCCGGAGGTGCAGGACTGAGCGGCACCATTGAAGACTACGCAAAGTTTCTTCAGCTGTTTATTAACGGCGGAACTTATAACGGAACACGACTCATCAGCCGAAAAACTGTTGAGCTCATGCTCACCAATCAGTTACCCGATCTTCAGGCTGATCCATTTGGATTAGGATTCGGAATTGAGACAGCCCGTAATGACCATCGTGAGCCATCATCCCCCGGATCATTTGCCTGGGGAGGTGCATTCAACACCAGTTACTGGGGTGATCCGAAAGAAAAAATTGTTGCACTGATTTACACAAATATTTACGGAGCGCGCTATGGTAACATGGGATTCAAAACCCTCGTGTATCAGGCGGTGAACGATTGAGGATTCAGGTTAATCAGGCAGTGCAAAGGCAACCACCCGGTTGCCTTTTTTTGCTCCCAGCTTTTCTCCTCCACAGGCAATGGCAATAAATTGCTTTCCACCTGCTTCATAGGAAGCGGGCGTTGCAAATGCAGCTGCGGGAAGCTGCGTTTGCCAGATTATTTTTCCCGTATGCCTGTCAATTGCACGAAACATTTCATCTTTTGTACCGGCAATGAATAATAGCCCGCCGGAAGTAACAACCGGACCGCCATAGCTCTCAGATCCGGTCTGCGGAAATCCTTTTGCCGTTAATGAAGGTGTTTCACCATAGGTAATTTTCCAGATGTAATCACCTGTGTTTAAATCAATGGCATTAAGGGTTCCCCATGGAGGGGATATGCCCGGCAGGCCATTA
>JBMTCO010000171.1:0-3865 GCA_049430945.1 Cyclobacteriaceae bacterium | reverse complement strand
CTAATTCGTGCATGCTAGCTCCTGCGAATATATTTCTTGGAATGCTTGAATAAAGCTGCCACAACCGGTACCCCCAGTGAAATATTGGGCACAAAAACCCCGTCCATCACATCAACATGGATCCAGTCAGCCTGACTGCTGTTTAACATTTCAACCTCACGCTGTAAATTGGCGAAATCAGCCGCCAGAATGGACGGCGCAATTATCGGTATCTTAGGCATCGTCAAATTTAAACAAAAACCGCTCTGACAGGTTATCCTGTCTGTCCAACAGATATTTACCACAACCCCATGAACCCAACCCCCGTTACCTCGGTGCCCAGGAAAATCAGCCTGACTTTTCCTCTCTTTCTCAGCCTTTTGCTCTTCCTCTCCTCCTGCACCCCCAAACCCAATGCTTCCATCATTGTTCTGAATGCCAGAATCTGGACCGGCGTTCCCGGTGCTCCGTTTGTACAAGCCCTGGCCGTAGCCGGCGATACCATCCTTGCAACAGGAACAACAAATGAAATCCGGAAGTTCGCAGGCAATGACAGTAAAGTCATTGATGCCGGGGGCAAACTGATTATTCCCGGATTCAATGATGCTCATATTCATTTCCTGGGTGGTTCTATGGGGCTTACTCAGGTGGAACTCTCCGCGACACGAAGTGCCGCAGAGGTGGATGCCTTTACAAACAAATTCATCAATGAAAACCCGGACGCTGAATGGATCACCGGCAGAGGCTGGCAGTATACCTTCTACCCTGGTGGACTCCCCGACCACCAATCAATGTCGGGGATAAAGACTGATAAACCACTTTTCATCCGTGCATACGATGGGCACAGCGGATATGCAAACCGTGCTGCACTTAGACTTGCAGGAATATCAAAAGGATTTCGCTTCACAGGTTTTGGCGAGGTTGTGTTTGACAAATACGGAGAACCTACCGGTTTGCTCAAAGAATCAGCTATGGGTCTTGTATCCGGACGTATTCCGCCGTCAACTCGAGAGCAAAAGCTGAATGCTTTGCGAAAGGGATTAAAGTATATCGCCTCCATGGGAATCACCAGTGCACAGAATGCAAGCGGCTCTGTTGAAGATGTAGCACTCTTTTCCGAACTCTTACAAAAAGGAGAACTCACCGTACGCTACACCGCAGCTTTCTCCGCCGACGAATCCACCGATCAGCAACTGGTCAGCGAATTGGCAGCTGCGCGCGACAGCATCGGAACTAAAAACAATATGCTTCGCGCCGATGCCATCAAATTTGCAATTGACGGTGTCATTGAATCACATACCGGGGCGATGATCGGTAAATACAATGATCTCACGGAGACAGATCCGCTTGTAGTGGGTCAGCTTTCAATGGATGTTACCGGTTACCGGAATGCAGTGGCATTGTTTGATAAGGCGGGCTTCCGAATTTATACCCATGCCATCGGTGACCGTGGTGTGCGCGAGGCCTTGAATGCTTATGAGCATGCAGCAAGCGTGAACGGCGAACGAGATGCCCGCCACCGCGTGGAACATATTGAAACCATTTCACCTCAGGATTTGCCAAGATTCAAGCAGCTGGGCGTAATGGCTTCCATGGAACCAATCCATGCCGATCCTGCTACGATTGCGGTCTGGGAAAAGGCAATCGGCAATGCAAGGCTCGGTTATTCCTTCGCCTGGAATTCAATGCTTCAAAATGAGGCTGCTCTGGTTTTCAGCAGCGACTGGCCTGCAGCCATCAGCGTCAATCCGATCAGAGGAATTCATGTGGCAGTCAACCGCAGAACACCTGAAGGCTATCCTGAAAATGGCTGGGTCCCCGAACAAAAAATTACCATTGAACAGGCCTTGCGTGCATACACCTATATGGGTGCATACTCCTCATTTGAAGAGAAAATCAAAGGAACGCTTGAAAAAGGAAAACTCGCAGACTTCATCATACTGTCACAGGATCTGTTCTCAATTGATCCCATGAAAATTCATGAGACAAAGGTTTTGTATACCGTGCTTGGAGGTAAAATTATTTACGAGATACAGCAATAACATCAGGAACTATTTACCTGAATCAGGATTTATAAACCCGCGCAGATCCATATTCCGGGAAGGTTTAAATTCCATGTCACGCTCCTGTTGAAGCAAGTCAGTAAACTTTTTTACTATGCTATCCTTTGCTGACGAATCCGGTAACAGTATATAAATTCCATCCAGGCTCACAACATCACTGAATGTGATCACATGAGTCTGTGAATTGATTTGAAATTCCTTTTCTTCAATTTGTTCAGCACCTATCTTCAGAAGCTTCCAGTCCGACTTTACCCATTCCGCAACTTTAAAATCAAATGAGGCTTTTCTCTCATTCCTGAAAATAAATGTCTTGGTCTTGTGGTCGGCACGATAATCTAGATCAAGGGCAAACATTACAATTCCTTCAGGAGATACCAGTGTTGAAAGATCCCACTGCGGATTCTTTCCGTCCATGATCCTCCGGTAATCCCATTGAGTACCTGTCAGGTAAAATCTTTCAAGAAGTCTGATTTCTCTGCCGATTCGTTGCATGGGCACAAGCAATTCAGGAAACATAACCAGTGAATTGTAAGACAGGTTAAACCAGTACAGACTTGTGATCCCGCAGGCCAGTGCATGACAAGCTTGCGCTCTCAGCTCCTGTTCCGTGGGCGATTTCCGTTGCCTCCCACCATACACTTCCCATCCTTCATGCGGGCCCTGCGACCAGTAGGCCACAGGCCAGGGTCTGTTAAGTCTTTTTAAGGATCTGGTCATTGTCCCGATAGTTTCCAGCGGCGAACCCCATCGGATTCTTTTGCCGTTCCACCGGTCATACAGATGCCATTCATCTGCTGAAGGTGCGGTGACACGATAGGCATCGTAATGAGGATAGTCTGAAAGCCCGGAGTAATACCTCCATATCCGCTCCTCACTGTGGGTGAGTGTAGTGATTAGCCTGCTTTGTTGATAAGGGATCAGTTCAGTATTGACAAACTGAGGATCTACAGGTTTTCCGCCGCCATACTGTGGCTCGCCAAGAATCTCAACACCATGCAACCTAGGGAGCAGAGAATCATAATCATAACTCTGCCAGGGTTTCAGATGACCAAAATATTTCAGCGGATACCTGGAGTACAAACTGTTGTTATCGGTAAAGTCTTTTTGACCTGTGTAGTGAGCTGTGTTGATGTACAGGGATTGCAAAGTCTTCAAAAATCTTTCATTCAGAAAACCAGGTTTATCACCAATGTTTCCATTGGCCCAGCCGGCGCTAATATCAAACTTTTCGGATTTGATTTTTTGATGCGCCCACAAACTATTAACCTCTCCATTCTTACCGCTAACAATAACTTCAATGGCAACATAGGTCAGCGGCAATTCACCTGGAGAAAACCGGATAATACTTTTGGAATTATGCTTTAATGATCTGTCGGAAGGCCAGGATATAAAACTGCTTACTTCCGACATCGGAAAAAGAATCTGCGAAGAACCTCCTTTGCGGGGCAACCACAGTCTTATCTGCTCAACCTTAAGATCCTCAGAAGAAAGATTTTCACAGTGAATGGTGACCTTGTCAGGATAGATTTTGCCGGAGTCTGATGTAAACACGGAGTAAAGGATTCTGACTTTCTGAAATGAATCATGAATAATGGTATCCAGTCGTGAGGCCTTTAAATGTAAGGTTCCGGTAGGCATCAGCAACCTGTCGTCTTTTCCATTAAACTGCCAGACCATCAGCGATCCAGCCGGTACCTGCTCCGGAAATCCGGGATCTTCCGAAGGAAATCTGTACCATGAAATAACCCCATTCTTATGAAAGGACTCCGGAGTCTGCCCATTAATCCGCAACTCCTTCACTTCAGAGGATTTTATTTCTTCAC
>JBMTCO010000170.1:0-4096 GCA_049430945.1 Cyclobacteriaceae bacterium | reverse complement strand
TTACATGCAATCACTGTCGCTTCAGATGAAGCTGTCAGGGCCGAAGGCTCAGTGATAATAATTTCTCTGGTTACGGTACAGCCAACATCCTCCAGCCCGGTTGATGCCACAACCAAATAAGTTCCAGGGCCAAATAAATGACCCTCTACATAAGGCTCACCATTAACAGTAATCAAGGCATTTTGAGATGCAATTGCTGATATTAGTCCATCAGCAGCTCCGTTACAAGAAACATTTTTAGAAGAAGTTGTCAACTCAACCTTAATGAGAGGACCTATTGCAATATCAAGTGATGGTGAAACACAACCATTAGAATCCTTTGAAGTTAACCGATAAGCAGTGTTTGCAGTGAGGTTGGAGAAGATAGGTTCAGACTGATAATTCAGGCCATCAATACTATAAACAAGACCAGGTGTTGGATCAGAAACTGTTATTGAACTCGTGTTAGACTCGCAAGTAGGCTCTACGACGATGGCTGAAGGTCTTGCCGGACCGGGAGGAATTCCACCGATGATTACACTTAAAGGTTCCGCACAAACTGGCTTAGAATCAACAATCTGAGATGAAACATATACCCAGTATTTGCCTGGCAATAGGTTATTGAAGACATTATTACTTTGCCAGTTCTCACCATCCAGACTGTATTGCTGACCGGAGGGAGATATTGTTACAGAGCCTGCTGAATCGCAGGAAGAATCGATAACGGAGGCACTGGCAGATAGTTCGCATGATGTATAACAAAGCTCAATATGGCTAATTCTAAAGTACCCATTTTTAGGCCCGGGGACATATTGGGCGGGTGGATCTGATTTCTGAACAGTCAATACATCAGAAGCACTGAAAGTGGAGGCCGGGTAAGAATACATTCTTGCAAAATCTCCAGCTTTTACGACCAGGGTACTTATCGGCAACTTAGATTCCCAGCTAAATGAGGATTCAGTGACGTTATATAATTTAACAATATAATTGGAGGAGTTGCTTCCGATTGGCAGGTAATAAGGCCCTGCACCGCTGAACCAATCATTGGTGCGCAATAACTGACCTTGCTGACAATAATCCGGGCTGTTTCCCTGATAAACAGAAACTGAAGGGTTAACCTGACGCAGGAAATTGTAAAATGCTTGGGCCTGGGACGTCGTAACCCCCGCCATAAGTAACAATACAAGCGCAATTGTGCGGCTAACTAAGGTCCATTTGTTACGGGCTAAGGATGAAAATCCTGCATTTTTAGTAAGATTTTCAGTGCAGAGCGGGTAAAATTTTATCATTTACTTAGTAGAAATAGTTGTGTTGGGATTTGTTTTAAGGGCTTAGGAATTCTAAAAAATATATTAAAAGTAAATGTAAAAATCATTTTTTAATATTTGATATGACTGAACCTGTTGTAATTATTAAAATGAAAAAATCTCATTTAGAAATCAACTAATCTATCATATCATTTTTTTATATTTTTTATCATATTTATTAAGTAAGGTTCGATTCCTCTACCAGCACTGCCAAATTGCACAGTTAAAATAGGGTTATGCGTTATGTTAACGCAGCATTTTCCAATGATTTGGAATATAAAATGGTGAACCGGGTAACTCATTAATTTAAGATTCCTTCAAAGCGTTTTTCAGGAAAAAATTACCGTTTTTAAACAAAAAATGAGATGGCCATAATACTCATACGGACAAAAAAAAGGCTGCACTACTGCAGCCTTAAGATTTTTTGAAATAGAAATCAGCCCAGATATGCCTTCAGCAATTTGCTTCTGGTGCTATTTTTAAGCTTACGGGTAGCCTTTTCTTTTATCTGGCGAACACGCTCACGGGTAAGGTCAAACTTCTCGCCTATTTCCTCGAGTGTCATTGCCTGACCACCATCGAGTCCGAAATAAGAAGCAATCACAAGCGATTCTCTTTCAGACAGCGTTGAGAGCGCGCGTTGAACTTCTTTTCTGAGCGAGCTTTCCATCAAACCCTGATCAGGAGTCTGTTCGCCATTGTCCTGAAGGACATCCAGCAGACTGTTTTCCTCCCCTTGAACAAAAGGAGCATCAACGGACACATGACGTCCGGAAAGCTGCTGGTTGTTCTGAACCTCATCAACACTGATTCCAAGTGTTGTTGCAATTTCCTCTACAGAAGGCTCACGGTGAAACTTCTGCTCAAGTTCTGAATATGCCTTTGAAATCTTGTTTAATGAACCAACACGATTGAGTGGCAGACGAACAATTCTGGATTGTTCTGCCAGGGCCTGCATAATGGACTGACGGATCCACCATACTGCGTAAGAGATGAATTTAAATCCGCGGGTTTCGTCAAACCTGGAGGCGGCCTTAATCAATCCCACATTTCCTTCATTGATCAGATCGCCAAGTGACATGCCGTTGTTCTGGTACTGCTTTGCTACAGAAACCACGAACCTCAGGTTCGCTTTTACGAGTTTTTCAAGCGCTATCTGGTCACCATTCCGGATTCTCTTCGCGAGTTCAGCTTCCTGTTCCGCAGTTATCAGATCGACTTTTGCAATTTCCGTTAAATATTTATCGAGTGACTGGTTTTCCCGGTTGGTAATCTGCTTTACGATCTTAAGTTGTCTCATGCGCTTTTATTGGTAGTGGTTGAATAGTTCTTTGAACGATTGTAAAACGGCAATTCGCTTGTTATTGGTTCCCTAAGCCTTAAAAAAAACCTGTTAAACCTGAAAACACCCTTTTTAAAGCTAAAAACAGGATTTTCAGTATCAACAATCTGCAAAAATAGGACTTTTTGGAGGATTTCCTATGATTTTATTCATACGGTGCATGAAATAGAACCAAACGGGAATGCCTGCAGCACTGAAGACCGGGTGCCTCGGACGTAAAAAACACCCTTAAAAAAGGGAGGTTTTTTTCTACCTTGAGAACTTTCAAAACAAAACACTGTAAACTATTTATGGCATTAAAAATTCTTGTCGCCGGATGCGGAAATATGGGGACTTCCCACGCCACGGCTTACCACAACATGAGGGAATTTGAAATCTGCGGTATCGTTTCAACCGGAAAAAGTAAAGAAGTACTTAATAATAAACTCGGAGGCGGTTATCCTCTTTTTTCAGATTATGCGACTGCTCTTGCGAATACCAGGCCTGATGCAGTATGTATTTCAACTTATCCTGATACACACGAGGAATTTGCCGTTATGGCCCTTGAGGCAGGTTGCCATGTGTTTATCGAAAAGCCGGTGGCCGATTCAGTAGCTGGCGCAGAAAGGGTTGTGGAAACAGCACGACGCACGGGTAAAAAGCTCGTGGTTGGATATATCCTCCGGCACCATCCTTCATGGATGAAATTCATAGAGGTAGCGCAGGATCTGGGCAAACCATTGGTGATGCGTATGAATCTGAACCAGCAAAGCCACGGGTTTATGTGGGATGTACATCGGAACCTTATGAAAAGCCTCAGCCCGATTGTGGACTGTGGTGTACATTATATTGATGTTATGTGTCAGATGACACGGAGTAAGCCTGTACAGGTCCAGGCAATTGGCGCAAGACTTACCTCAGACATTCCTGAAGGAAATTATAATTATGGTCAGCTGCAGATCAGATTTGAGGATGGTTCAGTTGGCTGGTATGAAGCCGGGTGGGGTCCCATGATCAGCGAGACTGCATTTTTTGTTAAGGATGTGATCGGACCAAAAGGCTGTGTTTCAATTGTCGCAAAGGATGCCGGTGGCTCCGGTAAATCAGATTCTGTTGAATCGCACACCAAAACAGAATCCCTGAAACTGCATCATGCAGATCTTGATGAAAAAAACAACTTCATCAAAAAAGATGAATGGATTGATCTTACCGATGAACCCGACCACCAGCAACTGTGTGACCGTGAACAAAATTTCTTTCTGAAAGCAATCACCGAAAACATTAATTTAAAAGATCATATGGACGATGCTGTTAACAGTTTAAAAATTGCATTTGCGTGCGATGAGTCGGTGAGGTCAGGCAAAGTTGTTACTCTAAACTAATTCCCATGCTGAAAAACCTTTTATCTCTTTCGCTGATACTTACTGCTATGCTTTTCTCTTGTTCCGGAGAATCAGCAAAATCCAGTGAAAATGAAACTATTTCAACC
>JBMTCO010000169.1:0-4097 GCA_049430945.1 Cyclobacteriaceae bacterium | reverse complement strand
GTTTCTTTGGGCTTTCTGAATAAATGCCTCTATCTCCTCCAGGCGCTTACCCCTTGAAGGATCCTGACGAATTTCTTCTTGTAAAACATCATAAGATGCACAACCACGCTGTGCGGGTTCTTCAATCCGGAACTCTGCGGAGCGGTCTGTCAGCGGGGTCTCTTCTGAGCACGACAGTGCAATTGCAAGGACCGGCGCAAACCAATAGAATTTTTTCATGAATTTAGGTTTGGTTTTAGAAAGGGTAAAATTAAAGATCTGAATCAGCCAATCATACAAAATCAGTAATGAATCTCCACTTTTTAATCCTGATTCCCGTATTGGGAAGGATATAGTGTAGGGGTTCAGGTCTTTTTATCAACATTCATTTCTATTAATCTGTCGCCCCTATGGGGCTTGGTGTATTCAAATTCCCAAGGTTTTGAGTAATGATAAATTTTCCATCAATGGGTAAACACAGCCCCATTGGCCGCCCATACACGATTGGGATATTCAAACTACTTCAGATTGTCTTTAATCCATGCCCTGATCTGGTCAAATGAAACCTGTCCGCTGGCTGATCTTATAACAAAGTCATACTTCTCGTTTTGGCCTAAGCGGATGTCAAGATTATTGCTCTTAAGAATAAGCCTCATGAGTACATAGGCTGTCCTTTTATTACCATCAACGAATGGATGGTTCGCTATTATACTTTCAAAAATCGCAGCAGCTTTGTCAACCGGGTCAGGGTATAAATCTTGACCGTCAAATGTCTGAAAAGTTCTATTAATCGCTGATTCAAGTAGTCCTTTGTCCCTGATCCCTTTTCCGCCACCAAAATTTTCTATCAGAATATCGTGTATTTTTTCAACTTCATTAATGTCAATCATTTGGCAAGCCTTTCCAGCAACTCCTTGTCCTCTGTCAAGATGTCTCTCAGATTTCTGATCAGATTCACCTTTTCTATTGGTTGATTTTCAACCTTCTTCAAAAAGTCAAGCACATCCTGCAGCACACTTTCAGGGACTCTGTCAAGTGATTTCTGTATCTCGGATTTTATATCTCTGGCAGTCATTATTATTTCATTATTTAAGTGCCAATTTAATATAATTCTAATCAATCTTTTTTGGTCGGGAAATGAGGCGCATCATCCACTAAAAATCAGATTACCAAACCCGGCCCCTGCCGGCAACCTATCAATTACACCGGAATATCCTTAAATTTCCGTAGCCCGACACTACCGTTAAAACCCTCTCCCCATTTCCATGTCACCGGATTCAATATTTAACCTCTGCAATACGATCGCCCTCATCAGCTGGATCATTCTCATTGCCGCATCACCCTTCTGGAAAAACGCCGACAAATTCCTGATCGGTGTAACCATAACACTGCTGTCCATCATCTATGTCTGGTGCATCAGCCAAAGCTTCAACGCGGATGATTTCGAAAAATTTTCCACACTCGACGGGTTGATGTCTTTGTTCACGAGTAAAATGGCTGTGGTGGCCGGCTGGGTACACTACCTGGCATTTGACTTAATGACAGGATTGTGGATCAAAAACAATTCAATGAAACATAGCATCAGCCATAAGGCCATCATCCCTTCACTGATCCTGACTTTTATGCTTGGACCCACCGGACTGCTGCTTTACCTGATTATCAGAACAGGAGTCACCAAACAATACTTTGCAGGGAATTATTAGTTGATCAGTTTTTCTTCATCACCTGATATTCCAGCGCGCCAAACAAATATGCTGCAGGTGCATTCCAGTTAATGGCGATCTCGTTGCTGGCATACGAGCAATCATCGTCAGTATATGCAGTCTCTGTTTCAACAAAAGCATAGGTGCACTGATCCTGACGAAACGGATTCGGTCCACCGGCCAGAAACCCGGGAACTGGTTCAGTAACTCCGTCAGCAATACTCTGACGATGGTGCGGATGCATGGGTGACCTGGAACCAAAGCCGGTCACAAAACAATAACCGGTTGCATTCCTGCCCAGTAAATAATCAGCATTTGAAAGTGCGGCTTCCATGTATTTACGCTCTCCGGTATATCTGAATGCATACATCAGTAAAATTCCCTGGTTGGCGGCGTTGGAATTACTGCCCCAGACAAAATCTTTTTTCTCCATTCCCATTGGAACTCCAAACGCACTCTGTTGAGAATAAGAAACATAACGGTCTGCCAGGCTAAGAATAATTTCCTTCATTTTATCAATCGAAGCCTGATGTGAAGCAGGGATATAAGTGGAGCTTCTTAAAAAAGTATAAACACCAAGCATTGCAACCTTATCCCATGACGGAACCTCAAACTGAATCTGATCCATCGTGTTAAGTACATTTAAATAAATAGGATCACGCGTGGTACTGAACAACTCCGCACTCGCCCAGAAACGCTCATCATCAAATTGTCCGTCGCCGTAGGCCCCGGTCATTATTTCAGGCTTAAAACTTTTGTTCATCTTTTCCTGATCATAAACAACATCCGGATTTTTCAGACTCCACGCCCAGCTTTTAATTGCCGCACGGCTGCAGCTATCTGATAATCCGGGAAGTTGTTTTGAGAATGGCTTCAACACCCTTGCTGCCTGTGCCATCACTGCCGTAAAGTCCAAAGCGGCAGCGGTGCTTTTTTGGACCACATACCGGGTTTCCCCGGTAGCACCGGGCATGACCATGCCGTCAAATAAGGCATTGGTACATTTATGGTAGACACCGCCATCGGCAGGATCCTGCATGGTCAGCATCCAACGCAGATTGTACAGAACTTCATCCAGAATATCCGCTAAACCATTTCCTGATTCAGGAATGTTAAGATTGAGTTTGTCGTAGTAACCAGGAAAATCTTCATATGCAGACAACAGCGTACCCATCGTGATCCCGGAGTTCACAATGTATTTATTGTAATCACCCGCATCATACCAGCCACCGGGAGAAGGTATGACAAACCCTGCGGGGCGACCGGCTGAGGCGGCAGAAGGATGAACAACGACCCGGTTGTCAGGATGTCCTGCAGAGCGATGCCATTTTCCTGCAAAGGTTTCATCAAGCGGTACAGATGCTCTCTGAAAGAAAAATGCTTTCAATGAAGCTGCAGACACATCAGATAAAATATTCTTTCCAATCCTGAATACATGAGAGGTCCCCAGACCGGGTACTGTCAGAACGAAACTTCCTGTCTTTTTCAATTCAGAAAAATCTGCTTTACGGCCGTCGGTGTCGGAGCGCAGTGAATGCACCTGAGCGCCAAGCTTACCCCGGAAAATAGTGTCACGCAGACTAGTGGAGGTAATGAAAAAATCAACAGTGTTTGTTCTCCCTGTAACCACAGCCACCTTCGGCCCGGTTTCATAAAAACCAATCTGATTCAGTCGGATCCGGTCAGTAAAGGTCTGAGCACACAGGCTCAAGGGGAGAAATAAAATCAGTATTCGTATGATCATAATTCAGGGAAATTATATAGTAAGTTAATGATTCAAGGAGGAAGTCCCTCTGCAAAAAAAGGTGGATCCTGCATTTTAGCAGTTTTGCATTCCGTGCTTCCACTTTACCACTCATCAAATTCCAATCCTTTAACTGCAACCGGCATGGTTTGTTTTCGTTAGGTGTGATTTATAATCTTTACGCTCATGAAACTGATCAACTACCCCTTCGGAATCCTTTTTACAAGCATTGGGCTGATAAATACCTTTTGGGGAAACGACCCATTCTTCGGGATCTTTATCATCCTGTGCGCCCTTCTGTATTTCCCGCCCATTCAATCCCTGATTGAGCGCAAAATCAAATTTCACTTCAGGCCATGGATGAAGATTGCACTCGGCTTTTTCATCATTTGGGCAAGCCTTGGCGTTGGTGAGCTGCCTGATAAAATTGAACTGATGCTTAATTCCTTCTGACCCGGAAAGGGCCGGCCCCCTTGTCAAATCCGAATATGAATTCTATATTGGTCCGGGCAATCAAAGACCAACCACTGAAAAAAGCAGTCTCCATAGCGCTCCTTTTTCTATTCACCTTCAATCTGGGTGGCTATTATCTGCTGTTCCGTATGTTGGAGCGGCAGGCACTGAAAGATATTTCAAGTCAGCTTAACGCCGAAGTGATCACGGATCGGGAA
>JBMTCO010000168.1:0-4113 GCA_049430945.1 Cyclobacteriaceae bacterium | reverse complement strand
TTGGCAGGTGGCAAATAAAACTGAAAGACCTTCCTGGGTTAAGGGTGATTTCTTCGGAGAGACATTCGGTAAAAAATAACGGCAACAAGCTTTTTCGTTGGCATCAAGAAGAAATTTTCTTTTTAAGACAGCAGCGGCTGCAGGCTCAGGTTTAATTTTTCCTGATGCATTTGCGGGATCGCCCGGAGCAGATATTAAATCTCAATTCCTGATTCCCTCTTCGAGGGTTTATATGAATACAGGCTCGCTCGGATCAAGTCCGCTATCTGTAATAAGAGCCATTGAAGAGAATATTCGGATGCTGGAGGCTGATCCTGCTGGAGAAAACTGGGGTAGCATTGGAAACAGGATGGAGGAGACAAGGCAAAAGGTTGCCGGGCTGACAGGTGCTTCAAAAGATGAATTGCTCCTCACACGAAACACCACGGAAGGGCTGAATTTGGTAGCCTCCTCTCTGAATCTGAAAAAAGGTGATGAGGTAGTTACAACCACTTTGGAGCATGGTGGTGCTGAGGTTGGCCTGGAGTATTTATGTAAAATGTCCGGTGCAATATTGCGAAAAATTGAATTACCGCTCCTCCCTTCAAATCCGCAACAACTTGCTGAATCTGTAATTGCTCAGCTTACCCCACAGACGCGTGTATTATTATTGAGTCATGTGAATACCATCACAGGAGTTGTAATGCCCTTTCAACTTCTGAAAGATCATTGCAGGAAATCAGATGTTTTTCTGATTGCCGATGGTGCCCAGTCAGTAGGTCAGATTCCCGTTGATGTTGTATCCATGGGCGTTGATGCGTTTGCTGCGAGTGGTCATAAGTGGTTACTTGGGCCGAAAGAGACCGGCTTCTTATATCTCAGAAAAGAACATCATGAAAAAATCAAACCCGTTTTTATGATGGATGGGTTTGCATCCTATACGCGTTCTTCCGGAACCAGAAATGCAGCGCTCATTAACGGACTTGGGGCAGCCGTCGACTGGATACAGAACTTTGGTGTCGAAAATATCCTGAGACATGGTTTAAAGCTTCGCGCGATGTTTGCAAAAGAGCTTAGTCAAATTAGTGGTTGTGAGGCCATCAGCCCTGCAAATACTACTCTGAGTTCATGCATCTTCAGCTTTTCCCTTGAAGGAGTATCTAATTCGGATGTTGCAGCAGTGCTGAATAAAAAAGATATCCGCGTGAAAGTTTTGCCACGGAAGAATGCAATCCGTATTTCTTTTGCTCCGTATAATTCAGAAAGCGACGTCGAGGCACTGGTTGGTGCACTTCATGCTGAAATTCATTAGATAATAACACTTTAAATTATGTATGCTCACATTACCGATCAGCTGAATGCTCCCATTAAATTGTCGGCGGAGCAAATCGCAATCTTCCGGGAAAATGGCTTTATAAAACTTAAAGATGTGTTTTCAGCAGAGGTCCTTGCATACATGGATAAAATTATTTCTTCCGAGGTTGAGCGTTTAACTTCCGACATGCTGCCACTTGACCAGCGCGATACCTATGGTAAAGCTTTCCTGCAGGTAATGAATTTGTGGACCCGTTCTGAAGAGGTCAGGAAAATTGTTTTCGGTCGTCGGTTGGCCGGACTTGCAGCACAGTTGCTGGAAATTGAGAGTGTAAGGCTTTATCATGATCAGGCTTTGTACAAGGAGCCGGGCGGTGGTCATACACCATGGCACGCAGATCAGTATTACTGGCCATTAGCAACAGATCGTACTGTTACTGCCTGGATCCCGCTTCAGGCCACACCTCCTGAACTTGGTCCGCTTGAGTTCAGTGCAGGAAGTTACAAGCTCACCACAGGTCGTGACAAACCGATCAGTGATGAAAGCCAGGAGTTACTTCGAAAAGCTCTGGAATCGGAAGGCTATCGTCATGTTGTTGAACCTTTTGATGCAGGGGAAATAAGTTTTCATCTTGGCTGGTTGTTCCACAGGGCTGCTCCAAACAGAACCAACAGGATGAGAAAAGTTATGACAGTCATTTATATGGACAGCCGGATGCGACTGAAGGAGCCTGCCAATGAACATCAGATTAATGACCGGGACACCTGGTGTCCGGGCGCGAGGATAGGTGAGATCATTGATAGTGAGCTCAATCCAGTACTCTTCTGAATTTAAATGGCGCAGCTTGAAAAACATCTCAAAGTAAAAAAGTCAAAGCTCCGTGGAGCAGGCCTTGGGTTATTTACGACCGTACTCATTCCACGGGGTACCCGAATCGTGGAATATAGAGGCCGCAAATGTTTCTGGAGAGATGTTAAAAATGAGGATCATACCAATCCATATCTGATGCGGGTTGACCGCAGCAATGCGATAGATGCAAGCCGATCGTTTAAAACTTATGGACGATACGCAAATGATGCCCTTGGTATTTCACGAAAGCCGGGGCTTGTAAACAACGCTGAATATGTGACTGAAGGGAAGCGTTGCTTTATTGAGGCAACAAAAAATATTCTTCCCGGCTCTGAAATTCTGGTTTCTTATGGAAAAGATTACTGGAAGATTTTCGGATAAGCGAAACCTACTCTTTTAGTTTTCCTGTTGCTTTAAGGTAATCATCAAATGACATGAGCCTGTCTGTGCAGCCTTCCGGATTAAGCTCAACAATTCGGGTTGCTACGGTCTGAACAAATTCATGGTCATGAGAAGTAAAAAGGACTGTTCCAGGAAAATCCTTCAGTGCATTGTTGAAGGCTGTGATGGATTCAAGATCAAGGTGGTTGGTTGGCTCATCAAGCATCAGCAGGTTTGCCCCGGCAAGCATCATGCGGCTGATCATACAACGCACTTTTTCACCTCCTGACAAAACGCTGCATTTTTTGAAGACCTCCTCACCTGAAAACAACATCTTGCCCAGAAATCCGCGAATATAAACCTCGTCTTTGCTGCCTTCCTCCGCATACTGTCTCAGCCAGTCAATGAGGTTGTCATCGCTTTTAAAATAATCTTCATTGTTAACCGGCAAATATGCAGTTGTAATGGTCTGGCCGAATTTGAAGGCTCCTGATGCAGGCTCTAATTCTCCGGCAAGTATTTTAAAAAATGCAGTAAGGGCGAGGCTTTCACGGGATAAAAATGCAATCTTATCTCCCTTTCTTACCTGTAGTTCAAGACCGGTAAACAGATTTACATCGCCGGCTGAAGCCGACAGATTATCTATCTGCAGGATTTGGTCTCCGGCAGTACGCTTTTGCTGAAAAATGATTGCAGGATATTTTCTGGTTGAGGCCTGGATTTCATCTACACTTATTTTTTCAAGGAGTTTTCTTCGGCTTGTGGCCTGCCTGGATTTGGAAGCGTTGGCACTGAACCGGGCAATGAATTCCTGAAGTTCCTTTCGCTTTTCCTCGTTCTTTTTGTTGGATGCCGAGCGTTGTGCAAGGGCCAACTGACTGGATTGGTACCAAAAACTGTAATTACCGGTGTATAATCTTATTGCGCTGAAATCAATATCTACAATGTGTGTACAAACTGTGTCAAGAAAGTGGCGGTCATGTGAAACAACAATAACCGTGTTCTTGAATTCCAGTAGAAAATCTTCAAGCCAGGTAATGGTGTTGATATCCAGATCATTGGTAGGCTCGTCCAGAATCAGAATATCAGGGTTTCCGAATATGGCCTGTGCGAGCAGAACCCGGACCTTCAGGTTACCACTGAGTTCTTTCATGAGTTTGTAGTGGTCTTCCTCAGCGATACCAAGCCCGCTAAGCAGTGCAGCTGAATCAGAAGTTGCATTCCAGCCGTCCATCTCTGCGAATTCATTTTCAAGCTCTGAAGCCCTGATGCCGTCAGCCTCTGAAAAATCAGGCTTTTCATAGATGGCATCCTTTTCTTTCATCACCTGCCATAGTCTGTCATGACCCATCATCACGGTGTCAATAACTGTGACTTCATCGTATGCATAATGATTTTGACGCAGAACCGCCATCCTTTTGCCAGGCTCCAGATTGACTGAGCCCCTGGTAGGGTCGATATCCCCGGAGAGAATTTTTAAAAAGGTGGATTTCCCTGCACCATTTGCTCCGATCACCCCGTAACAATTACCCGGTGTGAATTTCAGATTCACCTCATCAAATAATACACGCTTGCCAAATTGAAGAGAC
>JBMTCO010000167.1:0-4174 GCA_049430945.1 Cyclobacteriaceae bacterium | reverse complement strand
TTCAGCTCCTCACGGTTTGTTAGATCGGCGGCTTTTTCGATCTTGAAACGACAGGAACCAATGTTCAAAATGACCGCATTGTAGAGATAGCAGTTCTGAAAATGATGCCCTCCGGGGAGGTTATCCGAAAGCATAACCTGATTAACCCAGGTATACCAATCCCTCCTGAATCAACCGCAGTCCACGGAATACGAAGCGAGGATGTCGCCGGAAAGCCAACCTTTAGGGAAGTAGCAAAGGAGTATGCAAAATTTATGGAAGGCTGTGACCTGTCCGGCTTCAATATTCTGAAGTTTGATGTACCCCTGCTGGTTGAAGAATTCATTAGAGCGGATGTGGATTTTGAATATTCGAAGAAAAAAATCATTGACTCCCAGCGTATTTTCCACCTGATGGAAAAGCGTAACCTGTCGGCTGCACTAAAATTCTATTGCGGAACAACGCTCTCAGATGCACATTCTGCCGAAGCTGATGCTCAGGCTGCATTGAATGTGCTGTGCAGCCAGGTGGAACGTTATAATAATATGGAGGTTACAGATGGCATGGGCGTTGCAATTGGAAAAATTGAAAACAATATGCAAACCCTGAACGCACTTGCTACTTCAGGAATGGTAGACCTGGCAGGAAGGATAATTCTCGACCAGCATGGTGAAGCTATCTTCAATTTTGGAAAACACCGGCTAAAATCCGTCGCCAGGGTTTTGAAAGAAGAGCCATCCTACTATGAATGGATGATGAATGGTGACTTCTCCCTGGATACTAAAAGAAAACTAACCGAGATAAAGCTGAAAATGACCCATTAACTACTTTGTTTCGGGTTTGTAATATTTCATAGCCTCAGGCATCTTCTTATTGAGGTCAGCTATCCTAGTTTCATCTGACGGATGTGTGGACATAAATTCAGGCACACTTGCACCACCACTCATCGAGGCCATCCTTTTCCAGAATTCAGGGGCGTGTGAAGGATCATATCCTGCCATGGCCATGAATATCAACCCCATGTGATCTGCCTCTGATTCATGTGTGCGACTGAATTTCAACAGACCAAGTTCCGTCCCCATGCCAACAGCCTGAAGCAAAATATTGTTTGCCATAGTCGGATTAGAGCCCAGGGCACCGGAAACTGCTTCAAGCCCAAGTTGTGCTACGAGCTGGTCGCTCATTCTTTCCGCCCCATGATTTGCAATCGCATGGGCTACTTCATGCCCCATAACCACTGCAATACCATCCTCATCCTTACAAACAGGCATAATGGCTGTATAAAAAGCAACCTTGCCGCCCGGCATACACCATGCATTTACAGTTTTGGGATCATCGATAAGGTTAAACTCCCATTTAAATCCGTTTAACTCTGCGCTCCGGCCTTGTGAAGCCATATAATCCTCAACCGCTTTTTGAATCCGTGCGCCCACGCGCTTTACCAGTGCTGTCTGGCTCAAATCCTTACTCAATGGACCCTGAGAAATAACGGTAGAATATTGCTGAGCAGCCATTTGCATCACCTCAGGCGGAGAAACCAGGATTAGCTGTCTTCGTCCTGTAACGGCGACTGTTGCACATGAAATCAGGACAATACTCAGGACGAAAAATAATCCACCCGGAATGATTTTTAATCTGCTCATCATTTGAAGCTTCAACTAAAGGTTAATCACCCAAATATACTGGCAAAAATGTTTTTAAATTTGCGGCTTAAAAAATCCCTATCATGAGAATTTTTGCAATCGGCAGAAACTACGCTGAACACATCCAGGAACTGAATAATGAACGACCGGATGAGCCTGTCATCTTTACCAAACCTGACTCAGCCATCCTTACCGGAAACACTCCTTTTCAGCACCCTGAATTCTCAAAAGACATTCACCATGAAATTGAACTGGTTCTGAAAATCGGCAAACAGGGTAAAAATATAAACAGGGCTGATGCCGTCTCATACATAGAAAGCATCGGACTTGGCGTTGATTTCACTGCGAGAGATCTGCAGCAAAAAGCCAAAGATAAAGGTCTTCCATGGGATCTTGCCAAAGGATTTGACGGCTCTGCTCCGATATCAGACACTTTTTTTCCAACCACACATTTTGCAGATCTGACTAACATTAATTTTTCTCTGGATGTAGATGGTCAGCTCAGACAAAAAGGAAATACATCCTTGATGTTATTTCCTTTTGACTACATCATTTCTTATTTGTCAGTATTCTTCACCCTGAAGCCCGGAGACCTCATTTTCACCGGTACGCCCAAAGGTGTGTCTGCAGTAAAGCCCGGTAACCGACTCACCGGATTCATAGAAAATAATAAAGTTCTTGAGTTCGAAGTTCGCTAAGGCTTCTCTCCGCTGGTTCATTATAATTCCGGCAACACTGTTCGGGCAGTTAAAAGTGCTCCCTACCCCGACAACTCTGCCGTCGGCTGAAGACAGTTATCTTTTCCCAATTCTGCCCGGAACTCCGAATATACTGGCCGGTACAATGGGCGAACTTCGCAAAACGCACTTCCATTCAGGTCTTGATATACGCACCAACAATCAGATCGGTGCAGCAGTACGCGCTTCTAAATCCGGTTATATTTCAAGGGTAACAAAAAGTTCTTTCGGTTATGGTAATGTAATGTATGTTACCCATGCCGATGGTAACACAACCCTTTATGCTCACCTGGATCAATTTAAAGGTCCTGTAGCAGATTATGTCCGACAGGAACAATATAAACGTAAATCCTTTGAAATTGACCTGAAATTTGAACCCGGACAGTTCCTGGTTTCAAAGGCAGATACAATTGCACTATCAGGAAATACGGGCGGAAGTTCAGGGCCTCATCTGCATTTTGACCTGCGAGACAAGGACATGAACGCAATTAATCCGCTCCATTACGGATTTGATGAAATTAAAGATCACATCCCCCCGGTAGTAATCATGGTCGCACTTAAAACCATGGACAAAGACTCACGAATCAATGGCAAATTCGGAAGGTTTGAATTCAAAGCATTCAAATCCGGCGGGAGATACACCATCACAAATGTGAAAGCCCGGGGAAATATAGGAATAGAAATCCTCGGAATAGATAAAATGGATTTATCCCCTTTTCAGTGTGGCATTAATGAATATGAGCTGAATTTAAATGGCACAATCATTTTCAGGCAGAACATTAGTAAAATTGAAATGCACCTGACCAGAGGCATATTAAATCTGATGGACAATGCCGTTCTGGAAAACAGAGGACTGAGGTTTAACAAGCTTTATATTGATGATGGCAACCCGCTTAAGTTTTATTCATCTGTAACTAACAAGGGTTATGTGAAAATCGATGACAATGCCCATGCCATGGTTCTTGTCAACATGAAAGATTCTTATGGAAACAGATCTGAGCTATCCTTTGAAATCAAGCCTGATGATAATACCGGAACTGTTCCTTCACTGGATGCTCTCAAAACTCCTGCAGGTTATGAACTTTTCGGAAATCTGCTGGTTGCACGGATTTCAAAATGCGGCTCCGAAAACTCCGGGAGACTGTATAGAAATGGAGAAGTCATCAGCCTGAACAGCGATTATCAGAGTACCTTATGGTCTGTTCATATTTTAGACCTTAATGAGGGTGTCCCGGATTCATTATCAGGCTGCAAACAAACTTTGAAATTTCCATTTAAAAATAAGATACCTTCCGGGACAAGTTTTACTTTTTTTGGCTCCTCTTATACACTCCACTTCCCCGATTCTTCCCTCTTTGATACCCTTTATTTTAATGCCTCCCATATAAGACAAGGCACGAAAGAAATTTTAACTGTTGCAGATCAGACGATTCCATTACTTTTTCCTGCAAAATTTGAAATTCGCCCCTTTGGCGAGGTTAATGGAAAACATGCAGTTTACAGGTTTGAGGACGGCAGATATACATTTCTATCATCTGACTGGGAGAATGGAAAAATAAAATTTGAAACTGTGAAGCTTGGTAAATTTGTAATCCAGCCTGATCTGACACCACCTGACATAAGGCGGATTTATGCAACAGGTAATTCCCTCCGGTTCCGCATATCAGATAACCTTGCAGGCATTGCTACTTATGAAGCAACCATTAACAATGAGTGGGTACTCATGAATTATGACTACAAAACAGGAATCAATTACTCTGAAAAGCTAAACAAGGGCAAAACTTATAAAGCATCACTGATTCTGAAGGTTACAGA
>JBMTCO010000166.1:0-4325 GCA_049430945.1 Cyclobacteriaceae bacterium | reverse complement strand
TGCGCACCGGGATGCCAAGTTTCCATGCCTCAATTTCAAAGTCCTTCATGAAATCGTAAACCCTTGAAGGAATTGCTCCGAAGTAGTGGTCTTCCATCTGCTGACCGCGGGCAGGTGCATGCCCGAAAACAGTGCGGCCGGCCATCACCAGGTCAGGGCGTGCCATGTAAAGTCCTGCATCAACTACGAAATATTCCTGTTCACATCCCAGAGAAGCAGTACAATGCTGAATATCCTTATCAAAAAACTGAGCAACCTTGGTAGCTGCATTATCAACTGCCTTCAGCGCCTTAAGAAGCGGTGCTTTGGTGTCCAACGTTTCGCCTGTATAAGAAACAAAAATGGTAGGTATGCACAAGGTCTTGCCATAAAGGAACATGGGGGAAGTCGGGTCCCAGGCTGTGTAACCGCGAGCTTCGAAAGTACTGCGGATACCTCCTGACGGGAAAGATGAAGCATCCGGCTCCTGCTGAACAAGCTCACTGCCTTTAAAGCGTTCAATGCCTGCAAGGGCATCGAAGAAAGAGTCATGCTTTTCAGCCGTTCCGCCTGTCATAGGCTGAAACCAGTGCGTAAAGTGCGTGGCACCTTTTGCAAGCGCCCACAGTTTGGCAGCAGAAGCAACTGCATCTGCTGTCTCACTGTCAATTTTTTCATGGTTTTTAATCGCATTCATTACCTGCTTGTAGACAGGTCCTGCGAGCGTCGCCCTCATTTGCTCCGGGCCGAAGACATTCTCTCCGAAAAACTTTGAAACATGTGCATCAGGGAGGTTTACCTCTACCCTGGGATGGTCTTTAAGCCTTTTGAGGGCTTCAAATCTTAACTGGGCCATTGGATTGATTGTTTAGTGGTTGTGGCCGCAAAAGTATGGTTATTTTATAAAATCAATCATTTTTTGAACCATGTTTTTAAAAAATTGAATATTTTTTTGATAGAATGCTATTTTTTTGACCCTAAGAAGATAAAATTTAATTATTTAAGTGGGTACAAGAGAGTTTAAATCAGCTCAGTGACCTGGATCTTAAGCTTACCCTGCAGTGGGTGAAAGACTTTAAACAAAAGATTGGACATGCCAAAAGCAGGTAATGCCTCCCTTTCCTGCCTTGGTACAACCATTTCAAATGCCTGAAACAAACTGATTAAGGTTTCATCCTAAATTTGGCTCTATAAACACCGCGAATATCCCCCTCCTTTTATCACCGCCTCTGTCCAGATCTCCCCGGTATAATTTGATAAATCTCAATGCTTGAAAAGATCAGGGACTGGACACAAAAGGCAACTGAAAACAATGCCCGTGCTTGAAAATACGTACGCAATGCCAACTTCAATTATTACAACCGCTTATATCTTTTAAAAAATTGCCGGATAACTTCGCCGGCGTTCATATCCTGATTGGTCTTACCAATAATCAGCTCACTTAAATACTGATCGCCCTGAGGCCAGGTATGACCTCCGTTCAACACAACATAACTCACAACTTCACTTCCGTTTGTACCGGCAGCGTAGGTCCGCTGTTTCACAGTGGTACCGTCATTAACAAGATCATACAAGTCTGTAATAAGCGGGGTGGTATTGCATTTATTCAGTCTGACCCATTTATCGATAACCTGAAAGTGAGATAAAATAGTACCTCCTGCTGTACCATTTGCAGTCATCTCTCCTCCTGTAAACGGAACAAGCGGATCTGCTGTTCCATGAATATAGATAGCAGGTACAGGATTTTCCGGATTGCAAGCAGGTGCTATAATCTCAGCATCCATCGTGGCAGCAACAACGGCGATTGCCGCAATGCGGTTGCTTAATTGACAGCCGAGCCGGGATGTCATAAATCCCCCATTGGAAATCCCTGTCGCATAAACCATTGATTCATCAACGGAATAACTCGCAACCATATAATCAATCATCTTATCAAAAAAACTGACATCGTCAATGCCCAGTTCATTGGCTGTTGTGGGACGGCCGTCGTTCCAACTTTTCTGAATTCCTGCAGGATAAACCAGCACAACATCATCCCGGTCGGCAATGTCTCTGAAATCAGCAAGCCTGAGCATACCTTCCGGCGTTCCGCTTCCGCCATGAATAACAAAAATCAACGGCATCAGTCCCGCATTGTTGTAACCTGCAGGCAGATACACAATAAAACTTCTCAGGTTTCCGTCAACGGTCAGGTTTATAGTTTTTTGCTCACCCGGCTTGTCTTCTGAACCAGATATAGGATCATCGCTGCTGCATGCACAGAGGAGTGTCAGAATCACAGAAAAGAGGCAATACTTCTTCACTGATGAAGTGGGTTAAAATGAATCAACCTTATTTACATAACCTAAAATATAAAATTTCAGAACCCTAAAATATTCAAATGATAGCTCGACTCATAAGGTAAGAATGTCCTGAATTAAGGGGTTGATTCCTCGTACAAAAGATCCGTTTCAGATGGCCCAGTCGCATTTTGATTTAATAACCGAATTAGAAAACAGTTTCTGTGAAGCCGGTTGTTAACCCCACCGGAAGCAATATCACCTTAAGCCAAAGATGGCTGACTAAAAACTATAAAGGTATTTTCTCGTGGTATCTACCAATCCTTACTAAAAAATTAACCCTGATTATTACTGATCTTGTGGTAATAAACATAGGACACTGCTAAAATGCCTAAGGCTACAATAGGAACAATAATTTCAAAAGTGATTCCATCTACTATCAATAGACTGATGGCTGCAAAAACAAAATCAAATCCAAAACCCGCATAAGCCCATTCTTTTACACGCTTAGGTATTTGAGGTATTATTAAAATCAATACTCCAAGTACTTTAAAAACCACCAAAGTATCTCCAAAGTATTCAGGGTAACCTAAATGCCTGATGCCCTATTTGGCCAGTTCAGTCTGTGAGGTCAGGGCAGGCATAAGCCCTTCAAAAAGTGCAATGATGGTTGTAGCCGTCCAGAAAAATATTTTATCTTTTCTCATTTAGTCTGTGTTAGAGTTAGTGCAGGGTTTTGTAATGTAATGATTATCGCAAGTATGTTTTGATAGTTAAATGTATCTCAAACAAAGGACTCGAAAAATTTATATTACATCAAAGGTAAAAGGAAGAGTAAAAGCCCGGGAGGAATACTTAGGATTATTAAAGAAGTGCATAAAAGCAAGACTTCAAACTTAACTTATTTAAAACCACGACTACTACTCCGAAAATCGGATACAGCTAAGGATAACTTGTGAGGTATTAAATGCTCAAAAATTGATTAATAGGCCGGGAATATCAAAACATCCCTATGAATACCTCCCCGGCTCAAATGCTCCCAATGACATCGAGGTTTTTTGCTCCCCAATAATTTCAGATATCAGTAAGCCCGTAGCCGGCGCAAGGCTCAGACCCATCATAGCATGTCCTGAGGCAATCACCAGATTAGAAATTTTTTTGCTCCGCCCGATATATGGCAGTCCATCAGGTGTGCATGGTCGCAATCCATGCCAGATGTTTTTCAACTCCGGCATCCCCACCTTCATCCTCGGATAATACTTTGGAATACTTTCCACAATACCCCGCACCCGCTCCATGTTAATGCTGTGATCAACACCTACAATCTCCATGGTTCCGCCAAACCTTAAGGTCTGCCCCATCGGGGTTACAGCCACGCGGGCCTCAAGAAAAATGGATGGAATCCGCACATTCTTTTCAACATCAGGCAAAGTAAAACTGTACCCTTTACCAGCCTGCATGGGCATACTCAACTTCAACTGCTTCGCAAGCAGACCGGACCAGCTGCCGGTAGCAAGAACAAAATCATCAAATCCAACCTGAACCGAATTGCTTGTCGCATCATGCATGGTCACCCGACGAAGTTTTGAGCCTGAAAAATCAAATCCGGTAATGGTATGCTCCTCTAGAATCTTTACACCGTTAGACCGCAGATTTGAAATCAACTGCTCCACCAGAACCCTCGGATTTAAATGGGCATCCCCCGGAAAATAGACACCACCCAGTACATCCACCTCCACATCGGGCTCAAGTTCCTGTACCTGCCTCTGATCCAGAACTCTGGCTTCAATTCCAATTTTATTGGCCAGCTCCGCAGTCTCCATCTCTTCCTCTCCGGTATGCCGGTCTTTATACAACATCATCAGCCCGCGCTCTTCATATCCAAACCGAAACGGCATAGACCGGTTCCAGTCCTGGTAGCATTTCTTACCCAGCAGACTTAATTCTTTCAATGCGGGTATTGCCTGATCAACATGTTTCGCGTTGGCATGACGCATGAATTCAATGCCCCATTTAAACAAATCAAGATTCAACCTTGGTCTTACGAAAAACGGACTTCGTGAATTG
>JBMTCO010000165.1:0-4364 GCA_049430945.1 Cyclobacteriaceae bacterium | reverse complement strand
CTTATGGAACATGCACCATTTTGCGAACGTGATATACGCAGACCTTCTGATCTGATTACCCATGATCAGTCAGGTGATTTCAGGATACTGATCAAAAAACAAGGACTGATTTATCCTTATACCTATGGCACCCACCCTTTTGATTTTATAGGATGGGATGGATACCATTACCCCTGGGCGTTTTCAATTCATGATTTTGAGCCGATTACCGGCCGCGTACATCAGCCGCCGCCGGTGCATCAGACCTTTGAAGGAGACAATTTTGTAATCTGTTCCTTTTGTCCCAGGAAGTACGATTATCATCCGCAAGCCATTCCGGCACCGTACAACCACAGCAACGTTGACAGCGATGAAGTACTTTATTATGTGGATGGTGATTTTATGAGTCGGAAATCAGTGGTAAAGGGACAGATCACGCTTCATCCGGGTGGCATTCCACACGGTCCGCACCCCGGCAGCGTGGAAAAATCCATTGGCAAGGAAAGAACTGATGAACTGGCTGTGATGATCGATCCTTTCCGGCCGTTGATGATGACAAATCACGCTGTAGCCATTGAAGACGAAAACTACCACAAAAGCTGGCAATTCAACATTGAGTAATGATGACATCAACTACTGAAAGCAATCTGAAAGACAAAACTCAAAAGGATTTTCTTCCACTGTCGGGAACAGATCATATTGAATTTTATGTAGGTAATGCCAAGCAGGCAGCCCACTTTTATAAAACAGCGTTTGGTTTTCAGGACCTCGCCTATTCAGGACCAGAGACCGGCGACCGGGAAAAAGTCAGTTATGTACTTATTCAGAATAAAATCAGGTTTGTTCTGACCACGCCTCTTTTTCCTGAACATCCGATAGCTGCCCACATCAACCTTCATGGTGATGGCGTGAAAGCGCTGGCTTTGACGGTTCAGAATGCTACAGATGCCTATAAGCAAACCATCAGCCGCGGTGCCAGTTCATGGATGGAGCCCAAAACCCTGCAGGATGAGTCTGGTAAGGTTGTAATGAGCGGGATCTGTTTGTATGGTGATACCGTGCATTTATTTGTTGAACGGTCAGACTACACGGGTCCGTTCCTGCCTGGTTACAAAGCGCGGAAATCAGATTATCAACCAATCGGGACAGGCCTGAAGTATGTGGATCATTGTGTTGGTAATGTTGGGTGGAATGAAATGAATCCATGGGTTAGGTTTTACGAGGAAGTCATGGGTTTCAGAAACATTCTGACCTTTGATGACAAGCAGATCTCAACAGAATATTCTGCGCTCATGAGTAAAGTGATGAGCAATGGAAATGGTTACGTGAAGTTTCCCATCAATGAACCGGCACATGGTAAAAAGAAATCGCAGGTAGAGGAATATCTTGATTTTTACAGAGGTCCCGGTGTTCAGCATATTGCATTGGCCACAGATAATATCGTTGAAACAGTATCTGCGCTTAGCTCAAGAGGTGTGGAATTTCTGAAAGTTCCCGGTACGTACTATGACGAACTTTTACAACGTATCGGTCCTATTGACGAGGATTTGTCAGAACTCAGGGAACTTGGAATTCTTGTTGACCGTGACGATGAAGGATACCTGTTGCAGATATTTACCAGACCTGTGGAAGATCGCCCTACCCTCTTCTTTGAGATTATCCAGAGAAAAGGTGCCAGGTCGTTCGGAGCAGGGAATTTTAAAGCCTTGTTTGAGGCTTTGGAGCGGGAGCAGGAAATGAGAGGAAATTTATGATCTGTGGCTAAGTGCTGCAGCGGCCGGTTTTTAAATCCTTACATTCTTTTTATTTTTCAGGCCTTAAAAGGAATACTAAAAGCCTCAATATGTCTCGCTTGATTATTTTAACGGCAATCCTGTTCTGGGGATGCACAACATTACCTGAGGATGAGTTTCAGCTTCAGCCCACTGAGATGAAAGTAAAGGTTCTGGATGAAAGCTTTAAGCAGGTTTCATCCGCTACGGTAGCAATTTACAGGGATTATTATTCTTTCGCCACCAGAACCGGAGCTGTAGCAGTTGCTGACATTGACAATACCGGTTATGCAAGTTTCACAAATCTGGAACCCGTCAATTACTTCATTTATGCCCGATTTAAGATTGGTGACACTGTTTATGATAATGAAGACATTACCTATAATCTTTTTGATTACCTAACGGAAAATGCCATCAGCTATATAACGGTTGCCACTAAAAAAAGAAGAGAAGAAACACCCACCAAGGCCATTATTCAATCAATTGACGTCATCCCGGTTGCTCCCGGTGCAAACTGGAAAAATGTTGTTTATGATTCCATATTTGGCGAAGTCGTGGTGATTAAAAATTATAACTTCGATTGGAGTGAGATTACTGCAGCGACTTCAAAAATCACTTTAAGCGAGTCCAAAAATGTAAAATTCGGAACCAATCTTACATCTTATTTTGGAATAGATCCGGTTGAAATGGATTTATCAAATCTAAAACCATTTTTTTCGTTTGATGAGGAGCAGGGAGATAGTTTCGCGCTGATTTTTTCAATGTTTGCCAAATCGGCGGATTTTAATAATAGAAATTCAATCTTTGATTTTTCTGCCTCAGCTACAGGGCGATTTGATATCGACTACCTTGACATTTCAAATGAAATTATTTCCAGCCTGAATAATGATTTCCCTTACGCCCCGGCTGTATTTATAGGCAAAACTTCCTCTCTGAATTTTGATTACTACTGTTACGCTAAAATAAAATGGGAATGAAAAGAGTATGCACTTCCATTGTTGTAGTTCTTGTCATGCTTACAACAGGTTGTCAGGACACGGAAATAGCCGCTGATGATCGGATCTTTCTGCTTACAGGTAATGATTCAAAAGTTTGGACCACCATCAAAATAGAATCTGAATCTCCAGAAGAAGGAATTAACTGTGAGGCAGATGATGTGCTTGAACTTCAATTGTTTAACCCTGAAAAAAAAGAACCCCGGTTCTGGGTAACTGATGGTTTTATGCGGTGTTTTGAGGATTTTTCTGATTACCGCTTAAGATCCGGCACCTGGCGACTGAATAACGAAAGAACAAGGATCATATTCACATATGGTCAGGAAGTTCGTTTTAACGAGTTGTATGACATTCTTGAGCTGACCTCAGAGCGGATGGTGCTGAGGAAAAGGAGTGAAAGTTTATTTGACCTTGATGTAACCACTGAAACATTTACCTATGAAAGTCGCTAGTAAATGGATTTTGATATTATTGCTGCTGCCGGCAACAGGTAACGCGCAGTTTCAAAAGAAGTTCACACTGGACTTTGGTGCTTCTACACTCCTTCCCATAAAGGCAGAATTAAGAGATAATCGCTTGCCTTATTTATTTTCCAATTTTCAATACGGATACGGGGGTTACCTCAGCGGCGTTTACAACCTATCAAGAAAATTTTCTGTGGGACTCACCGGAACTATGTCTGTATTTCAGTCATGGAAAGATCCGCGTACGGATGGCACAGGCGATCTTTCTTTCTTCAATATTTATAGTCTGAACCCAAATATCAAGTATCGTTTTTTCAAAGGTAAGTTCTCCCCTTTTGTTATGGGCGGAGCCGGCATAAGTGTTTTTCATGGACAGCGGGCACAAACAAAAGTGCTGATAGAAGATTTTTATTTTCTGGATTTTGAAAATTATGGTTCAGAATTCGCAGGCGGCGCAGTTTCAATAGATGACGTTTTAATTCGTGAGCCGGGATATAAAATTGATCCAACTGGTGCCTTGAATTTTCTGGCGGGTGCCGGAATTGAATTTGCAATATCGCAGACTATCGGAATTACAATGATGGCTTGCTATAACACCAGTTTAACTCAGGGTTATACAATTCTGGATCAGAATCTGCAATACTTTAGTTTTCCCATTGGAATTAATTTGAAATTAGGTAAATCCAAAACAATATGAAAAGGCAAATAGTTGAATTCAGTTTATTGATTTTTTGCTTTCTCAGTATTGGAACGAATCTAAACGCACAGGTCAGTTCAATTCGAATTATAGAAAGAAAAGACCACAATGCTCTGAGCCTTGCTGTCAACCCAACAAATAGTCAGATTGCAACAGGAGGCGACGACCAGAGGGTCATTTTATGGAATACTGAAACGGGGCAACCTGATGCAATCCTGAGTGGCAATACAGGATGGGTAACCTCAGTGGATTTTATTCAAGAAGGGAAAAAACTGATTGCAGGTGACAAAGATGGTAATGTAGTATTATTTGATCTGACCACGAACACCACTGTGCATACCTTTTCTGCGCATAAAGGAACGGTGTTTTCATTAGACTGGAACGTAACCAATAATTTAATGGCATCCGCCGGAGCAGATGGTATGCTGCGTATATGGGATTTGAACAGCAGACAGAT
>JBMTCO010000164.1:0-4386 GCA_049430945.1 Cyclobacteriaceae bacterium | reverse complement strand
GTGCTCTTCCGATCTCTTTCCCGGTTTGGACTGATTAATTCCTTTCATTTTCTGCATCTTTGCGCCCTGAATGGAATTTAAAAAGGGCACTATTCTGTCTTCCATCCGAATGGAAACCATGGCCGCCGAAGGCAAATGTGTGGCACATTACGATGGCAGGGTTTTATTCACTACGGGATGTGCGCCCGGTGATGTGGCGGATGTGGAACTGACCAAAATCAAAAGTAATTTCCTTGAAGGAAAGGCTGTTAATATCATTGCGCTATCTCCGTACCGCGATGAGCCTTTTTGCATGCATTTCGGACTCTGCGGTGGCTGCTCCTGGCAGCACATCCAATACCGGACGCAGCTGACCTATAAGCACCAACAGGTCATAGACAATCTTGAGCGTATTGGAGGTCTGGAACTTCCGCCTGTTAACGCCATCATCGGCTCCGCCCGGCAAAGCCGGTACCGCAACAGACTGGACTTCACTTTCACAGCTTCACGGTGGATGACGCGTGAGGAACTGGATGCCGGCGGCACCATGGGACAGCCGGGACTCGGATTCCATATCCCTAAAATGTATGACAGGGTATTCAATGTTGAGACTTGTCATTTGATGGATAATCCGGTTGACAAGCTACGCAACCTGGTCCGTGATACCGCTGTTAAAAATGATATCCCGTTCTTTGACCTCCGCCGTCAGGTTGGTTACCTCCGTACCCTTACCATACGCATGACGCAAGCAGGGGAGATGATGGTGATTCTGCAGGTGGCTTATGATGAGCCTCAATGGCTTAAAATTATTCTTGATACCATCACAGTAAATTTTCCGGAGGCACACTCGGTCAATTACATCATAAACGGTAAACGGAATGATACTTTCCATGATCTCAATATTATTACATGGAAAGGCGATTCCTGGATCACTGAAAAAATGGAACGGCCGGATGGAAAGGGTCAATTGAATTTCAGAATCGGACCAAAATCATTTTATCAGACAAATTCCCTTCAGGCAGAGGTGCTTTATAAGGAAGCCTGGAAGCTCGCAGGTCTAACCGGAGCTGAGCTTGTCTATGATTTGTACACCGGAACTGGAACAATTGCGAATTATATAGCTGCGGATTGTAAAAAGGTCATTGGCCTTGAATATGTCGCAGCGGCTGTTGAGGATGCGAAAGTTAACGCTCAGCTGAACGGAAACCTGAACACTGATTTTTATGCAGGTGATATGAAAGATCTGCTCAGCGAGTCTTTTATTCTTGAGCATGGCAAACCTGATGTGATTATCACCGATCCTCCCCGGGCAGGGATGCATGAAGATGTGGTTAAAATGCTGCTCCGGATCGCCGCAGAAAAAATTGTTTACATCAGCTGTAACCCCGCCACTCAGGCGCGTGATCTGAAGTGGCTCTCGGAATCATATCGGATAGCGGCTGTTCAGCCTGTGGACATGTTCCCACAGACCATGCATGTGGAGAATATTGTTATGCTTATCAGGAAGTAATCCTGATTCAGGTTAATTAAATTTGTTGCTTCATACAATATGACCGCACAGAGTCTGCCTTTAATGGAATCTTTTTACACCATCCAGGGTGAAGGTGCTTTTACCGGGCATGCTGCATATTTTATCAGGCTGGGCGGTTGTGATGTGGGATGTGTCTGGTGCGATGTAAAGGAGTCATGGGATGCCGGGAAACATCCGTTGAGGTCTATAGTTGATATGACCGCGGAAGCTTCAAATTCAGGTTCCAGGATTGTGGTTATTACAGGTGGAGAGCCTGCCATGCACGATCTTACTGAGCTGACGGTTTCATTAAAAAACGCAGATTTAAGGACTCATATCGAAACCAGCGGTGCGCATCCGCTCACAGGGGACTGGGACTGGGTCTGCCTTTCACCAAAGAAATTCAAGCAGCCTTTGCCTGAGGTATATTCAAAAGCCGATGAGCTTAAGATTATTGTCTACAACCGAACTGATCTGGAATGGGCGGTCGCTGAGGCTACAAAAGTGGGACCCGGATGTAAATATTTTCTGCAGCCGGAGTGGTCAAGGGAAAAGGAAATGCTTCCGCTCATTGTTGATTTTGTAAAGCAGCATCCTGAATGGCAGATTTCGTTGCAGACGCATAAGTATATGAACATTCCCTGAACGGCAATACAGTGCGGATTCCATTTATCATCATTATTCAGTTTTTCATTTCGTTGGCTTTGCACGCCCAGCAATCAGGGGCACTCTGTACTTCAAACAAAAAAGCCATTGAATGGTACATGGCTGCAGATAATTTCAGAGTCCGCGGACAGTTTGAAGATGCAATCAGATTACTTAATGATGCCATTAAAAAAGATCCTGAATTTTGTGAAGCATATTACAGGTTGGCACTTGTTTACCGCGCTCAGCGAAAACCTTCCGAAGCTTTGAAGCAAATTCAGTCAGGGCTGAAGGCATCTGGGTTGCCGGCAAAACAAAAAGTATTCTATTACGAGCTTGGTGACCTGTATCTGTTTCAGGGTGCATATAAAGAATCGCTTGAAGCTTTTGATAATTTTCTTGAACTGGAAAAGGCTAATAAGTTTAAAATAGGAGAGGCCACCCGACTAAGATCCAATGCTGTATTTGCAATGAGCAATTTCAAAGACAGGGGCACTAAACCTATGCCGCTGAGTGATACGGTAAACCGATTTACGATGCAATATTTTCCTGTGCTCACGGCCGATGAACAGCAACTTTTCTTCACCCGCAGAAATGGTTCAACCGACCGCGACACGGAAGATATATTTGTATCTGTGCGCGATACGGCCGGAAGAATCACCATTCCGGTTTCAGTTACGCCGGCCATCAATACCCCGGAAAATGAAGGTACCTGTACGGTATCGGCGGATGGCAGGTTGATTATTTTTACTTCCTGCCGTGGTCGCGCGGGATTTGGAAACTGTGACTTGTTTGAAAGCAGGCGAATCGGCGATAAATGGTCTGTGCCTGAAAATCTTGGGCCAGCCATAAACTCTGCAGCATGGGAATCCCAGCCTAGTCTTTCTTCGGATGGCCGGCAGCTTTATTTTGTTTCTGACCGTCGTGGCGGACAGGGTTCAAGGGATATTTATCATTCTTTCCGTGATGAATCAGGAGCTTGGCTTCCTGCTAAAAATGCCGGGCCTGTGATCAATTCAAAATATGACGAGATTTCTCCTTTTATCCATGCCAGCGGAAAAATTCTATTCTTCGCAAGTAATGGAAGACCGGGCTTTGGCGGTTATGACATTTACTTCAGCCATAACCAGGATTCAACCTGGGCTACACCGGAAAATTTTGGCTCGCCTGTCAATAACCATGAAGATCAGTTTTCACTTTTCATAACGGCCGATGGTAAAAAGGCATACTATTCACATGAGGAGGGAAGAGATCAGAATACAGGTAAAATTTATTCCCTTGAGGTACCTGAAGAACTGCGGATCCGGGAAGTTTCAGCGGCCGTAAAAGGGCGGGTCACAGATGACCTTACCGGTTTACCTGTAAAGGCCCGTGTTGAACTGATTGATCTGAAAACGAATACACCGATATCTTTTGTGAATTCTGATTCAGTGAATGGCCAATATCTGCTGGTGCTTACAAGAGGATCAGACTATGGTTTGTTTGTTTCCGCGCGGGGATATCTGTTTAAAAGCCATCATTTTAATCTGACTCAGGATGATCCTGAACAACTTGAAATTGATATCAAGCTTTCGCCTGTGAGGCTTGGTTCTTCGGTGGTGCTTGAGAACATCTTCTTTGATTACGACAGTTACGCCTTGAAGGAAGAGTCTTTTCCTGAACTTGAAAAAGTGCTTAGGTTTATGAAGGATAATTCTTCGGTGTACATTGAAGTGAGCGGTCATACTGATAATACGGGGCAGGAAACAAAGAATCAATCTTTATCAGTCAACCGTGCGAGGTCGGTGGCAGATTATCTGATACTTAACGGCATCACCAAAGGGCGTGTGAAGGTGGCAGGTTATGGCTCCGGCAGTCCGATTGCTTCCAATGAAACAGAAGAAGGCCGTAGTGCAAACCGCAGAATTGAATTCAAGGTTTTGCCTGCATCCAGGTAATCCCGTTTAGCCAGTTCCGATTATAAATCAGCGGTATGATTTATAGTCCTGATGTCCCCAAATGCGTTTCAGCGTTATATTTGCGCCATGATGGTTTTTGTATCCAGAAAAGAGCATTTTAATGCTGCGCACAAGTTGTCCAACCCCGCCTGGACGGAAGAAAAAAACAAAGAAGTTTTTGGTCCTTGTGCCAACAAAGTCGGTCACGCCTATTCGACCGTCACCGAGTAGTTCAGAACGGTGAGCATATTTGGACAGATTGCTCAGGTCTTTATTTGCCACATCAATTTTCTTAATTTACCCCGGATATTTTTA
>JBMTCO010000163.1:0-4391 GCA_049430945.1 Cyclobacteriaceae bacterium | reverse complement strand
AAAACCTTTTTGCATCTGCGCCGCTGCAATACCATGACCGGGATGATGCTTCAATCCGGGGTAAAACACTTTTTCAATTCCGGAATGTTTATCCAGTGCTTCCGCGATCAGCTGAGCAGACCGACACTGCCGCTCCATTCGCAAAGGCATTGTTGAAATACTTCGCACAAGGAGCCAGCAGTCAAACGGAGACTGTACCGCTCCGGCAGCAGACTGATAATTTCTGATCAATGAACCGAGATCTGCATTGGAACCAATCACCAATGCACCGCCCAGTACATCACTGTGTCCACCGAAATATTTTGTGGAACTGTGAATAACGATATCAATACCATATTCCAGCGGACGAGTAAGAAATGGTGTAGCCCATGTATTATCACATGCCGTCATGATACCACGGGCATGAGCAAGTTTTGCAACCTCAGCAATGTCCGTAATTTTCAGAAGGGGATTGGAAGGAGTTTCAACGATTATTAAGGATGTTTCCGGGCGTAAGGCAGATTCCAGTTTCCGGATATCTGACATATCTACTGTGGTAAACGTCACGTTCCACCTGTTGAGGTGTGATTTAAGCAGATGAACCACTCCGTGATAATTATCGTCCGGAATTAACACATGATCACCCGGCCTGAGCACTGTCTGAAAAACGGCTTCCACTGCCGCCATACCTGAGGAAAATGCAAAAGCCTCCTGACCACCCTCCAGATCTGCAAGCAGTTTTTCCAATGCACCTCTGTTCGGATTTGACAGCCGGGAGTACAGATGACCTTTGGGAGCAACTTCACCTTCCGGCCCCCTCTCAAAAGTAGTGGAGAGAAACAATGGATTAACTACAGATCCCGCATTCAGGTCGTTTATTTTTCCTGCGTGCACGGCTCTTGTGCTGAATTCAGTACCGGAGATCTCCATATTTTTTCTGGTAAAGTTGTAAAAGTAAACCAATCAGGGCTTCTGGCAACGCGTTTATAAATACAATAGTTTTACCGTCTGCCAATGGACAAAGAAAAGAGAGAAAAATTAAATCTGGCTCTGGAAGTTTTCAGGCGATCAGGCAGGGAACCATTCCCGTTTCAGAATGAGTCTTGGAAAGCTGTGCTTGAGGGTTTCAGCGGTATATTAAATGCACCAACAGGCAGCGGTAAAACACTGGCGCTGATGGTCCCCGGCCTGCTGATGCATAAAAGAATTGGCGATAATACGGAGAAGTCTTCAGACAAAGTCCGAGGTGTAAAAGTGATATGGATCACTCCTATCAGAGCACTTGCACGGGAAATTGAAATTGCTGCAGGTCGTACTATAAAAGATTTTGGCATGGATTGGAAGATTGGTGTAAGAACAGGTGACACCACAACGGGTGAAAGAACCAGGCAATCTAAAAATCCTCCTGACCTGCTGATTACTACTCCTGAAAGCCTTCAGCTGCTGATTGCTTCGAAAAACCACGAGTCATATTTCCGCAACCTCAGTATGCTGGTTGCAGATGAGTGGCATGAGCTGATGGGATCAAAACGCGGAGTGCAGATGGAGCTTGCGCTATCAAGAATAAGGTCCATAAAAACTGATGTCAGGTTATGGGGTATATCAGCCACAATCAGCAACATGGAAGAAGCCTTGAGTGTTTTGCTCGGCACCAACAACCTGATCAAAAACAAAATCATCCGTGCCGACATCAAAAAAAATATTGAAGTCGTTTCAGTGTTGCCGGACGAGGTTGAAAAACTTCCGTGGGCCGGACATCTTGGAATCAGGATACTTGAAAAAGTAATACCCATCATTGAAGCAAGTACCGGAACTTTAATTTTTACCAATACCCGCTCCTTCGCGGAGATATGGTACAGACAATTGCTTGAAAAGGTTCCTGAATTATCAGGCCGAATTGCCATGCACCACGGCTCCATCAGCAGAGAATTAAGAAGCTGGGTTGAAGACCAGCTGCATGAAGGAAAACTGAAAGCTGTTATTTGCACAGCAAGCCTGGACCTTGGCGTTGACTTCAGGCCGGTAGAAACAATCATCCAGGTCGGATCTCCTAAAGGTATTGCAAGATTTCTTCAACGGGCAGGAAGAAGCGGCCATCAGCCGGGGGCAATCAGTAAGATTTATTTCCTGCCCACACATTCGCTGGAACTGACGGAAGCAGCGGCACTCCGCGATGGAATCAATGCGGGAATTGTTGAAGAACGAATTCCTTATATCAGATCCTTCGATGTACTCATTCAATACCTGATGACACTGGCTGTGGGAGATGGATTTGTTCCTGAAAAAATTTTTAAAGAAGTCGTTTCAACCTGGAGCTACCGTTCTGTAACACTAGAAGAATGGCACTGGATACTCCGTTTTATCACTGCAGGCAGTCAGTCGCTCGAGGCTTATGACGAATACCGGAAGGCCGAATTTATTGACGGAAGAATCATAGTAACCGAACGGGCCATTGCACGCAGGCACAGGCTTTCGATAGGCACCATCGTTGGCGACAATTCTCTGCTTGTGAAATATGTGGCAGGAAAAAAACTGGGTAGCATTGAAGAGTATTTTATTTCCTCGCTGAATCCCGGCGATGTGTTCTGGTTTGCGGGAAGAAGTCTTGAGCTTGTCCGGGTGCGGGGAATGGAAGCACAGGTCAGAAATACAAAAAAGAAAAACGGTAAAGTACCATCCTGGCAAGGCGGACGCATGCCCATGTCTTCTCCGATGGGAGCAATGATGCGGAAAAAAATTGATGAAAGCGCACGCGGCAGAGAAACAGATACTGAAATGAAATTTATAAGGCCCCTGCTGGAACGCCAGAAGAAATTGTCGCATCTGCCCTTGTTAAATGAATTTCTTATTGAGTGCATGGAGAGCACTGAAGGATGGCACCTTTTAATGTATCCGTTTGAAGGTCGTTTTGTTCACGAAGGGCTTGCTGCACTGATTGCTTACCGGATTTCCGAAATCAGACCAATCAGTTTTTCAATTGCGATGAATGACTACGGTTTTGAACTTTTATCGGATCAGCGTCCCCCTCTGGAAGAAGCTCTTGAAGAAGATCTTTTCAGAGAAAGTGATTTACTCAGGGACATTCAGGCAGGTATCAACTCAACGGAAATGGCGAGAAGAAAATTCAGGGACATTGCTGCCATCGCGGGTCTTGTTTTTAAAGGCTTCCCCGGTGCTCTTGTTAAGGACAGGCACCTTCAAAGTTCGTCACAATTATTTTTTGATGTGTTCAGACAATACGAGTCTGACAATCTATTGCTACAACAGAGCTTTGAAGAAGTAATGGACTTTCAGCTGGAAGAAGCCAGGATGCGCAATGCACTGCAGCGCATTGCAGGACAGAAAATAATCCTTACCTATCCGCAGCGGCCCACACCTTTTTCATTTCCCATTATGGTTGACCGGCTCAGGGAGAAACTCAGCACTGAGCAAATAGAGTCCAGAATCAGTAAAATGAATCTTGAATATGAAGATGATTAAACATTTGTGATTTGATAATAACCAGCTTTTTCCTAAAGCATTTATTGACAGATAATAGAGAAAAAAAACTGATTGGGTGGCCCGTTTTCAGCTGTTATGTGCTTAAATTTGGATTCTTGTCTATCTCCAATGAAAGAATTAACTGTTTCAGACCTCAAGTCCCTTATGGATAACAAAGCTGATTTTCAGCTGGTGGATGTCCGGGAGCCCCATGAATATGAAATCTGTAACCTGGGTGGTGATCTGATTCCTCTTTCAATGATTCCGGAATCCATTGATAAAATTAAACGCGACAAACAGGTTATCGTTCATTGCCGTTCAGGCGCACGTAGTGGCCAGGCAGTGAGCTGGCTTGAAAAAAGTCACGGCTTTACAAACATTTATAACCTGAAAGGCGGACTCCTTGCATGGTCCAACGAAGTGGACCCGAATTTCCCTAAATACTAGTTTTCCGTCTCTGCTGCAGACTTACTGAAACCATGGTCACAAGACTGATCAGGGTAGCTGGTACAAGTTCAGGCACGCCTGTGTCAACCCATTTGAACAGGAACCATGATAATATTCCTGTAAACATACCTGCGATAGCAGCTTTACCGGTGGAAGCAGGCCAGTAAAGCCCGAGGGTAAGCGGAACAAACAGCGAAACCAGACTTACCACAGATGATTCTCCGACGAGCTCATAGATGTTATTGCGCATCGAAGCCATCACCGTTGCAATTACACTAAAAAGTATAACTGAAACGCGGGTAATTAACAGCAACTTCTTATCACTGATCTTTTCCCGGAAAACAGGTTTAATGATATTTTCTGATAAGATGGCAGCCGGTGCAAGAATTGCTGAACTTGTAGTGCTCATAATAGCCGACAGCAATGAACCAAAAAACACAACCTGCACCCAAAGCGGCATATGGGCGAGAACCATGCGTGGCAAG
>JBMTCO010000162.1:0-4420 GCA_049430945.1 Cyclobacteriaceae bacterium | reverse complement strand
CGGAATTTTTTGAAGAAAGGGTATCAACGTTCAGAGACCTTAAGAAAAAGGATTTTGAGGACCATTTTGAAAATGGGATTCTGAAGGTCATTCAGGAATCTGTCCTAGGGATTTTTCCCCAATCAGATACATTCCTTGATCCGGATTACCGTGCACTAATAGGTACAGGTAAGTATGTTACTGCTGCTGAGTTTTTCAGTTTTACATCTAACACAATTGGTTCAGCGGAACCTTCGGAAGGCCGAATCATCTCTGCATTTCCAACAGATCCATGGCAGGAGCGTGCGTTGCGTGAAATAAAAATGGGTAAATCTGTTGTGATTGAAGGCCCTCCGGGAACCGGCAAGTCTCAATTAATTTGTAATCTGATTTCTGATTCTATTGCCTCAGGAAAAACTGTGTTGGTTGTTTCTCAGAAAAGGGCAGCGCTCGATGTTATAAGAGAGCGGATGCGTTATGCCGGATTTCAGCCTTTCATTGCTTCAGTATTTGATTTCCGTGCCGACCGCAGAAACATATATGCCGGTATTGCAGAACAAATTGAAAAATTTGAGGACTACAAAGCGTCAAACCGAAGTATTGATGCCATTCAGACGGAGCGACAGTATCAGACTGCCTCCAACAGGATAGACCAGATCATCGAGGAGTTGCAGGAGTTCAGGACGGCACTCTCCGAGGAACAGTTGTGCGGCATGAGCATAAAAGAGATGTATCTCCATGCAAATTTTACCGGGCCTGTGATTTCATTACGGAATGAACTTCATCTGCTTCGGATGGATCAGTCGGATGAGCTGGAAAGAAAAATCCATACGCTTATAACCCACCGGCGTGTACTTAGTTTAAATGCTGCCGCCTGGAATTTAAGAAAATCCTTTGCTCAACTACAGGGCACTGAATTAAATGAAATTACTTCACTGATAGAATCCTTTGAATCCGAAATTCAAAAGATCGGCAAGCCCATTGAAGATGCGACTGGACTTATCTCTGATTTTGCACAATTGAAAATTCTTTCGGAGGATCGTGAAACGCTGCTTGGAGTTCCTCCTTTGATTATTAATGAGGAATTCGGTTTTCTACAGCGGATTGCCGAAAATCCACCCGGTGGAACAAATGATCTTTGGCTTGCAAATTTACAGCGTTTGGTTGAGGGGTGTTTTCAGGGCGAAGGAGTAGAAGTTAATTTGTCAGTTGATCAGCTGGGAATTGCACAGCGCTCAATCAGCAGCACACTGAAGGCTTATAAAAATATTTTTAGCCGATTATACTGGAACCTTTTTTCACCTGATAAGTTTCTGGTGAAGAGGCTGCTCGTTGGTAATAATCTTACAGGATTAAGTGGTCTCTTGATCCTTGAAAAAAAGCTCGACAACAGGCTCAACCTGGAACATCTTGTTTCCAAATTACAGGAAAAGGACTGGACTTATGGAATACCTAAAACCTACCGTGCTGAAGATTTCAGGAGTTGGTTTGAGTCTACCCGACGTGCTCTGAGAATTTCTGAACAGATTCAATCATCCAGGAGCCTCAAAAATTTTCTGACCAGTCTTATGGTTGCCGGCGATCCCGGGAAATTTCTGGAACTTATTCATTTGCTCATCGACCGTACAGACAAATTCAATGTGCTTCATCAAAGGGCATTGCAGTTTCTGCTACCGGCACAACTTGAAATCATTGCTTCCAGACCGGATATTGCCATCCAGATGGTTTCAGAACTGAAAATCCATTTTGATCGGTTGTGCGCCGCAGATCGCATTTTTTCAGACTTTCAACCATGGGAAAGGGATATTTTAGACAGACTCTCTGAAGTTATAACCGATTTTGATCCTGATGACATGGTCAGGCTGCTGCATAACAGTATGCTTACCGGATGGATCAATTACCTGGAGGCCAGATCTCCGGTGCTTCGTATCGTTAGTTCAGGATCGCTGGAGTTGCTGGAACAGGAGTTACAAAGGCTTGAGGCGCTTCGAAGAAAACTGGGCACTTCCCTGGCATTGTTGCGTGCCCGTGAGCGGATAACAGAAGAGGTTTCCTACAACCGATTAAATAATGTTGTCACCTATCGGGAACTTCTGCATCAGGTTACCAAAAAACGGAAAGTATGGCCATTAAGAAAGCTCATATCCGAGTTCAGTGATGAGTTATTCAGAGTAGTACCATGTTGGCTGGCTTCTCCGGAATCTGTTTCTGCTGCATTTCCCCTGGAAAGGTTTTTTGACCTCGTGATTTTTGACGAAGCATCACAATGCTATCCTGAATGGGGTATTCCTGCCATGGCAAGAGGAAAGCAGCTTGTAGTGGCAGGTGATCCTCAACAACTTAGGCCTTCAGATTTTTATCGAATAAGATGGCAGGAGGAAGAGGAAACCAGTCCCGATCTTGAGACAGAGTCACTCCTTGAACTGGTACAACTTCAGTTTCCATCCGTTAGACTGCAGGCTCATTACAGAAGTGTCCATCCGGATTTAATTGCTTTTTCAAATCATCATTTTTATCATGACAAGTTGCTGACCATTCCGGATCGCAATGTTCTGAATAGCGGGTTTCGTCCTTTTGAGTACCTTAATGTTCAGGGAGAGTGGGAAAATTATATGAACCGCGCAGAGGCTGAAAAAGTGACATCCCTGGTGTGGCAGCATTTTTCTGAAACTCCTGAAAAGTCTGCAGGCATCATTACCTTCAACAGACCACAGCAACAATTAATTTCAGAACTTATTGAAACGTTTTTTCAGGAAAGTGGCAGGCCGCTGCCTGATAACCTCTTCGTAAAGAATATTGAAAATGTTCAGGGTGATGAATCTGATGTCATTATATTTTCAACCGGATATGCCCCGTCTCCCGGAAAAAAAATGATGTTGCAATTTGGTAGCCTTAATGCTGATGGCGGAATCAACAGGCTTAATGTTGCTGTTACCCGTGCCCGGGAAAAAATGATTATAGTAACAAGCATTGAGCCTGAACAACTCGATGTTACAGGAGTAAAAAGTGAAGGTCCGCGTATGCTCAGATTATGGCTTGAATTTGTAAGGCGGCATTCCGGGGAAACCGCTGATAGTTGGTATTCATCACCCGGAACGCACGGATCAGGCTGGTATTTAAGTAATCGTTTACAAAACACTGAAAGGTTGAATGACAGGGTTACCACGGCACCATTTGCATTCGCTGATCTTGTTACAATGAAGGATGACTCCTATCACAGGATTATTTTAACAGATGATGAGCGTTATCTACAGTCACCTTCGCCAAAACTTCACCATAGCTTTTTACCTGACCTGCTTCGATCAAAAAACTGGGATTGGGTCACCTGTTATTCCAGAAATTACTGGATGAACCAGGAACAACTCATTGATAAAATTTTGTTCAATGAGGATTTCTCAGATCAGCCGGAAGATTAAAAAACTGATGTACCCATTAATCCTCTTGAAGGGATTCCCACACTGAGCGTTCTTCAGTCAGAAACGCATTTCTTTTTCTGATGTAATAAAGATGTTTGTAATTCATTGGGAACACAGGCTCTCCTGCTGAATCAATCACACCATAATAATCCTTTTTTACAAGAAACAGGTCACTCATGGCGGGTTCAAAATACTGGTATCGTGGTTCTATCAATAATCTGCCGGAACTGGAAACAAGTCCGAACATTTTGCCTGAAGTGATGATATAATTCGGAGTTTCATCCTGTTGTATAAGCTGGTCATAAACAAGCTCCAGGACTACCTGCCCCTGATCGTTTATCATGCCCCATTTACCATCCCGCATTACCAGTGATGTGCCATTTGAAAAATCTGTTGTTGTGGAATACAAAGGCTGAATTACAATTCTGTCCTCATTATTAATAAACCCCCATTTGCCAAGTAATTGAATGGCTGCCTTTCCTTCACTGAAAGGTCTTATGGAGTCATAACGGTTGGCTATCCTTATTCGGTTTCTTAAGTCTTTAAAACCGAATTTCCCATTATCATAAAATCCTTTGAGGCCTTCAGTAACCGGAAAGTCAAAAACATTTTGTACAAGCTCAGGTTTGCTTTGATCTTTTACGTTCAATTTATCCTGTGTTTTAATGACCTCCGGTTCACCTGGATTCTTAATGCATGGATTCCCGTCATACCGGAGACAGTTTTTCAGACCACCCGGAATATGTTCCTCTATTTCACCTTTGCCGGTTAATTCAAGCGGGTAGGGGCTTGAATAAAGAATCTTACCATGAATATCTTTTAACCTGACATTATGCGGAAGCCGGATGATATAACGCTGGTCATCAGCAATTGTAATCTTCCCGGTCTGAGGAGTTTCAATCCATTTCTGACTAAAATCCATCAGTCCGTATTTGCCTTGATACTTCACAAGAATCATCTTTTCCTGAACAGCAATTATGGAGTCGTAGACTGCCGGAATAAGTTCGTTTCCATCCTGATTATTC
>JBMTCO010000161.1:0-4434 GCA_049430945.1 Cyclobacteriaceae bacterium | reverse complement strand
TCGGAAACTTCATATGCAAGTGAAATTGGCCTGAGATGAAGACGCACCAGCTTCTGTACAAAAGTCATGTTTTCCCCCATTGGAAGCTTGAGTCTTCTGAATATCCCGGGTGTCATGCGTGCCCCCTTGTCTTCGTGCCCATGAAAGGTAAATCCATGAACCGGATCATACCGCTTGGTTGCAGGTTTGGCAATATCATGCAGAATGGCAGCCCAACGCAACCAGAGATTATCAGAAACTTTAGCCACATTGTCCAGAACCTGCAGAGTATGATAGAAGTTATCCTTGTGTGCATTTCCCCCAACATATTCAACACCCTGAAGCAGAGCCATTTCAGGAAAAAACTGATGAAGCAACTTACTGTGAAAAAGTAATTTGAAACCATATGAGGGCCTTGTGACGGAGATGATTTTATTAACCTCATCCGTAATCCGTTCCATCGATATAATTTTCAACCTGTGTGCATTTCGGCCCAAGGCTTCAAAAGTATCCGCATCAATATCAAAGTCCAGCTGCGCTGCGAACCTTACCGCGCGCATCATACGCAACGGGTCATCTGAAAAAGTTACATCCGGAGCAAGTGGCGTACGGATCATTTTATGTTTAAGGTCCCCCACCCCATCGAAAGGATCCAGAAGAACTCCGCAGTCATCAGAGTTAAGGCTTATTGCCATCGCATTAATAGTGAAGTCTCTTCTGTTCTGATCATCCTCCAGCGTACCATCTTCAACAAGAGGATTTCGGGAATCTTCCCGGTATGATTCTTTTCTTGCTCCGACAAATTCCAGGTCAAGATCTCCGAACCTGATCATTGCAGTACCATAGTTCTTAAAGACGTTAACCTTTGTATTACCTGACTTTTCAGCTACTTTTTGTGCAAGTGCTATACCACTTCCCACACAGACAAAATCAATATCCTTTGTTGGTTTCCCAAGGATCAGGTTTCTTACAAAACCACCGACCACATAAGCCTTCAGACCGAGTTCCTCGGCAGCTTCGGCTACAGTCCTGAAGACCGGAAACGCGTCTAATTGAACCTTGAAATCCAAGAGTTGTAAATTAAAACTTCAAAACTAACTATCCTGATGATATTCGGAGAATTTTATGATGTCAGGAGCTCCAAATCAGTTAACTTTGACGGAATTTTTTCAATCAAAATGCCATCTGCCAAGTATATTTTCGTCACCGGCGGTGTTACCTCTTCACTTGGGAAAGGTATCATCTCCGCTTCCTTAGGGATGCTGCTCCAGGCGAGGGGTTTTTCTGTAACCATCCAGAAATTTGATCCATATATTAACATAGACCCCGGCACCCTGAATCCTTATGAGCACGGAGAATGTTATGTTACAGAGGATGGCGCTGAAACTGACCTGGATCTTGGTCATTATGAACGATTTCTAAACATCCGTACCTCCAAATCCAATAATATTACCACAGGACGGATTTATAATAATGTAATAACCAAGGAGCGCCAAGGGGAATATCTTGGCAAGACTGTCCAGGTAGTGCCTCATATCACTGACGAAATCAAAAAAAATATATACGCGCTCGGAGATACAGGGAATTATGATTTTATAATTACTGAAATCGGAGGCTCGGTAGGTGACATCGAATCCCTTCCCTTTGTAGAGGCTGTTAGGCAGGTAAAATGGGATCTTGGTGCGGGAAATGCTCTGGTCATTCATCTGACATTAATTCCATTTTTAAAGGCAGCTAAAGAACTCAAAACAAAACCCACTCAGCATTCTGTAAAGGAATTACTGGCTGAAGGTATTCAGCCTGATATCCTTGTTTGCAGGACCGAATACCCATTGCCTGTTGAGATTCGTAAAAAACTTGCCCTTTTTTGCAACGTAAGCATCAACTCTGTCATTGAGGCCATGGATGCGGAAACCATTTATGATGTTCCGCTGCTGATGCGTAAGGAAAAGCTGGATGAAAGAGTTCTCGCAAAGCTTAAAGTTTCTGCCAAAAAGGAACCTAAGCTGGACGACTGGAAAAATTTTCTGGGGAAGCTTAAAAATCCAACAGAGGAAGTTTCAATCGGACTAATCGGTAAATATGTAACACTACCAGATGCATATAACAGTATCGCAGAGGCATTCATTCACGGAGGTGCTAAAAATGACTGCAAAGTCAATCTGCGCTGGATCTCAAGAGAGGACATCACAAGGGAGACAGTTTCTGATGTGCTAAAGGGTCTGGATGGAGTTTTGGTAGCGCCCGGTTTCGGGGAGCGCGGCATGGAAGGAAAAATTGAAACCATCCGTTATGTCAGAGAACAGGGCATTCCTTTTTTCGGAATTTGTCTTGGGATGCAATGTGCTGTGGTAGAGTTTGCAAGAAATGTTCTAAAGCTGAATGCAAGCTCGACGGAATTGAACCCCAAAACCAGGCACCCTGTCATTGATATGATGGAGGAACAGAAGAAGGTTACCACCAAAGGCGGAACCATGCGTTTGGGTGCCTACAAATGTAAACTTGAAAAAGGCAGTAAGGCAGCATCGGTTTACGGATCCACAGCAATTACTGAGCGCCACAGACATCGTTATGAGTTCAACAATAACTTCCTTGATCAGTTCGAATCTGCAGGAATGCGAGCCTCCGGGAGAAATCCTGATTCAGGACTTGTTGAAGTAATTGAACTTAAAGATCATCCCTGGTTTATCGGCGTGCAGTTTCATCCTGAACTGAAAAGTACAGTCCTAAACCCCCACCCACTTTTTATCAAATTCATTGAAGCAGCGCTGAAAAGCAAAAAAAATAACAACTAGAACATATGGACAGAAATAGTCTTATAGGATTTACATTAATGGCTTTACTGCTGTTTCTTTACTTTACGTTTTTTGCTCCTCAGCCTATACCACCTCAAGAAGCAATTGCAGCGGACAGCCTGGCAAAAGCCGGCGTTATTCAGCCAATTAATCCGGGAGAGATTGCTCAGTCTGTATCGGTTGACAGCACCTTCACAGAAAAATTCACCACCCTTGAAAACAAGGATATCAAGTTAACTTTTTCCAATCGTGGCGGAATCATTACTGCAGCCGAACTAAAATCGTTTAAAGCATATGGTGGCGGCAGACTTCTGCTTATTGACTCAGGATCCTCCCGCTTTTCAGGAAAAACAATAATCAACGGCGTTGATACCGATGTATTTAATCTGCTTTACTCGCAGTCAGAAAATGCGGGAAACGAGTCTGGAAAGGTTGAATTTATTGCAAACACCTCAGGAGGAACAATTAAAATCAGTTGGATTTTACCCTCCGAGGGCTTTTCGATTCAGAACATAATTGAGTTCTCGGGGGCTCAGCCCACAGAGCGTACAATGAGATTTTCATGGGTTAACAGAATGCCGCTTGTTGAAAAAGACCTGAAAGACAGTCGTACCAAAACCTCTATTAACTTTTATCGTTCTGATGACGGACTGGACGGACTTTCAGAAACATCGGTTGATCCTGAGAATATGAGTGTGCCTGAAGGCGCATCGTGGATCGGGATGAAACAAAAATTTTTCCTGTCTGCTGTATTGAATAAAAAAGGATTCGGTAAAGCTGAAATCGGAACAGTTGTTGATCAGGCAGACAATAAAACGGTTAAAATCGGATCTGTTTCTGCAGAAGTAGGAACCGGAAATGATGGCCGTATTTTAATGGACTTTTATATTGGTCCGAATGATCAGAAAACACTTTCTGCAGTCGCTCCGGGCCTTGAAGAAAATGTCTACCTGGGATGGCCGCCTGTTAAATGGGTAAATGCATGGTTCATCGTACCTGTTTTCCGTTTTCTATCAGGATTTATTACCAATTACGGACTGATCATCATAATACTTGTAATCATCATCAGGATTGTATTGTTCCCGCTTTCTTACAAAAGCTATCTCGGGATGGCAAAAATGAGGCTGCTGAAACCAGAACTGGATGAATTAAAAAAGAAATACCCGGATGATCAGATGAAATTCAGTCAGGAGCAGATGAAGCTGTTTTCTGAAGTTGGAGCAAGTCCGTTTGCCGGTTGCATTCCATTACTTCTGCAAATGCCCATATTGTTTGCTATGTTTTACCTGTTTCCGTCAATTATTGAATTCAGGCAACAAACACTGCCCTTTGCGGAGGACATTTCAACTTATGATTCAGTTCTTCAACTTCCGTTTGCCCTTCCCTTTATGGGCAGCCACATAAGTATTTACACACTATTAATGACAGTCAGCACCCTGGCCATTACATGGCAGAATAATCAGCTTTCAACAGTGGATGGCCCGATGAAGTCACTCTCTTACATAATGCCCCTTATATTTTTCTTTGTTTTAAATTCAAAGACTTCAATATCAAAATAATGAGTTGACGAATCAACGTTTGAAATATCCATTCCTTCAATGTAATAATGATCGTCTAAATCACCATTTTGTATATGAGGCATTGCTTCTTCGTCAATTTC
>JBMTCO010000160.1:0-4508 GCA_049430945.1 Cyclobacteriaceae bacterium | reverse complement strand
AATTAAACTGAGTGACCAGAATCATAAAGATCAGGAGAAATGCCACGATAAAAGCCACTCCAAGGAAATCTATAGTCTCCTGTTGGTTCTCCTGCTCCCCCGTCATCTTAACAGATACATCTTCGCTAATATCAATATCAGCAATTGCATTGTTGATTGTTGCCACCACCTCATTAGGAGTAAATCCTGAAAGAACATTTGATGATAAAGTAATTACCCTTTTTTGATTGATGCGTTTAATGCCCGCATAGCTATTTGAATATTTTATATCTGCCACAGCAGACAGCGGAACCTGACGTACTGCACCCCCCATTGTCATATCACGGTAGGTAACAGGGAGATTCATTATAGTATTGATGTCTGCCCGCTGTTCTTCATCCAGTCGCATCTGGATTGGGAAATCATCCTCAACATCTCTGAACTTCGAGATCTCCTTACCAAGTATTGCAGTGCGAAGCAAGCCTCCGATCTGTCCTGTCGAAATACCTTCCCTGTTTGCTTTTTCACGATTGATCTCCACAATCATTTCAGGTTTATCGCTCTGAAAATCAGATTTAAGCTCCTCAACACCCGGGATTTGCAAAGAATCAAGTACTCTTTTAACCTTATCTGCACTGGCCACAAGCAAATCGAAATTTTCGGAAGCCACTTCGATGTTAATGGGCTTTCCCTGAGGAGGCCCCATGTTCTCCTGATTGACGGATATTTCCATACCCTTAAGGTCCTTCACTGCTTCTCGGATTTTATCCAGATAAACCGCAGTGCTTTTACCGTGTCTTTCCTCAAACTTTACAAATGCTACTGTAACCTTGGCAAGGTGCGGACTTGCCTGCAACCCGCCTTCGAACGGATTTTCACTTGCACCTTTGGCCACATTGGAAATAACAGACTCAACCATTTCAGAATCGGAGGAAACCATATCCATCACACGTTTCTCCACAACCCGCGTTATTGAATCCGTTACCCGCTGATCCGTTCCTATCGGCAACCTAATGTAGGCATAGATAAAGTTTGGATCACCCTGAGGAAAGAAAACAACGGGTGGTTTTCTGATGGCCGTAAAGACAATAGAAAAAACAAAAAGAAGCACTACTGAAAGTAAAATCCAAATCGGTCTCCTTTTCTTAAGACACCACTGAACCTTACGCTGATAACTAACCTCTACGCCCGGCCACCATTGCTCCTGAAATTTTCGGATTACACCTTCAAGGAAAAAGCGATGCACTGAATATAAAAGAAATAGAAAAATTGTGAAATTTCCCATTCCTGGCATCCCTGTCACATAAAACATGATTGCCACTGCAGAAAAAATAATCAGAGCAACTTTAAAACCTCTTGAAAATTTAGGCTTTGAATCCTGATCATGCGGCTTCATGAAGTCCACAGCAAAAACAGGATTGATCAGATATGCGACAATCAGTGATGCCAGCAGGGCGACAATCAAGGTAATAGGCAGATACTTCATAAAGTTCCCTGTTACACCCGGCCAGAAAATCAATGGCACAAATGGCGCAAGGACAACCATGGTTCCTGAAAGCACAGGCATGAATACTTCACCTGCAGCGATTTTAGCAGCCTTACGGATTGGAACCTTTCCATTTGCGAATACCCGATGCGTATTTTCAATTACCACAATGGCATCATCAACCACAATTCCAAGTGCCAGCAGAAATGAAAACAACGTCATGATATTCAACGTGAAATCAAATCCCGGCATAACCAGAAAAGTTATAAAACTTGAAATGGGCACCGACAGGCCGACAAAAATGGCATTGGTGGCCCCCATAAAGAACATGAGAATCAGAGTGACAAGAACAAAACCAATAATTATAGTATTAATGAGATCGTTGAGGGAAGTTCTTGTGCCTTCTGACTGGTCTGCCGTCAAAGTAAGTTTCATTCCCTGAGGAATAATGTTTTTCCGAAAATTATCAACAATCACATTAATCTGATCAGATGCACTTATCAGGTTTTCACCGCTGCGCTTAATGACATTCAGCGTTATAACATTTTGACGGTCAAGGCGCGCAAAACTTTCCTGTTCTTTATGGCTGTCAATGACCTCAGCGACATCGTTGAGATAAACCATTCCGCCCCGGATGGATCTGACCACAACATTACCGATTTGTTCAGCCGAGGTAAATTCGCCATTGATGCTCAATGACCTTTTCATAGTACCCACCGAAAGTTGACCTCCCGAAATAATCAAGTTCTCATATCGAACAGCATTTTCAATATCATCAAGACTTATTCCTGCCTGAGCAATCTTGAAAAGATCTACATTTATTTGAATTTCCCGGTCTAATGCACCAACAATATCCACACGCCTGATTTCTTTCAGGCTTTCAATATAATCCTGCATCTGCTCTGCATACTTCTTGATGGTAAACAAATCATAATCACCGGAAATATTGATGTTCATGATAGGCACTTCTGATATGTCAATGTCAATAACCTGAGGATCTGTCAGGAGGTCATTCGGCAGACTATTTTTTGCCTTATCAACAGCATCCTTTACATCCTGTTTAGCCTTATCAACTTCCACATCCGTCTGAAATTCAATCAGGACCGTAGAAATATCCTGAACTGAATTACTGGTAACCTTTTTCACACCGGAAATGGACTTCATTTCCTTTTCAAGTTGTTTTGAAATAAGATTTTCTATGTCAGAGGGAGAAGCACTGTAGAAAGTCAAAACATTAATCTGCGGAAAAACGACCTCCGGAAATTGCTCTTTAGGAAGTTTTATGTATGTGAATATACCTGCCAAGGTGATAATCACTGTCGCAATGTAAATACTTACCCTGTTATCAATTGCCCAGCTGGTGGGCTTGAATTCCTTATTTAAATCATCCATAAAATTCTATGATTGTAAACTATAAACTAACCGGCTCACCATCGTTCAACCCCTGGTAACCTACAGAAATCACCCTGTCACCAGATTGCAGCCCGGATAGTATCACTGATTTACCTGAAAATGTTCCTCCGGTCTTCACCACACGTCTTACTGCAATCCACTTTCCGTCTTTTTCCTCAGCCACAAAGACAAATTGTTCATCATTGCCGTTCTGAACCAGATTTACGGGAAGTACAATCGCATCAGAAAGTTTTCGATAAATAACCTTTATTCTGGCAGACATTCCGGGGCGTGCATCTGTTCCACCCGGAACCGGAATTTCAATCCCAAAAGTCCGGGACAGCGGATTAATGTTTTTACCTGTAAAAGAAACTTTACCGGTAAATGTTTTTGAAATATCCCCCAGCTGAACGATGGCTTCATTTCCGGGAGCAAGACTATTGATGTATGCCTCGGAAACATTTGAACTGATTTTCAGTTTTCCGGTGTTCACAATCCTGGCAGCAGGCATACCGGGTGATGTGGTCTCTCCTACTTTAAGCATGATGTCATCGACTGTTCCGGAAATTCCACTGCGGACCCTGCTGAGTTCATCTTGTTCCTTTAGAGTAGCCAGACGACGTTCCAGACTTTCCATGTTATTTTTTGCAGTAAGAAATTGAATCTCAGTTCCAATTTTTTGATCCCAGAGACTCTTTTGTCGTTCGAAAACAGTACGCGCAAGATCAAGTGAACCTTGTAACTCTTCAATTGCCTTTAGGGTGATTGAATTGTCAATCTGTGCAAGAACCTGACCTGCTTTTACAGCCTGACCTTCTTTTACAAAAATTCCGACCACCACACCCGGTGACTTGGCAGAGACAAGAATATTTTCCTCCGCCTCAACACCTCCCTGCGTTTCAACAAAGTATTCAAAAGAACCTACTTTTATTACATCAGCCACCACCATCTTTGTTTTAACTGCAGATTCAGGACGTGAAGATTTAATATCTCTTTCAAGGGTCCTGATCTTTTCTGTCAGTTCAGCATGTTGCTTTTTCAGTTTTTCAAGCTCTGACTCCTTGCTTTCAGGTACAGAGCAGGAGAAGACCATTATTAAGATCAGGGTAACAAATAGAAATTTAGTTGCCTTCATACATTGTTGATTAATCGATTGTCGTGTTATTAAGTTTTCCATAGGCCTTATCCAGGCTTACCCTGGAAACAAGCGCCTCATAAAGTGCATTGTAATAGTTTACCTGTGCTTCTTTAAAAGCAGATTCAGCGTCAATAACTTCAAGGTTTGAACCCACACCCTGTTCATATTTTATTCGTACCACACGGGCAATATTTTCAGCCAGCAACATATTTTCTTTTTGGGATCCCATCGATTTTTCGGCATTTCGGTAACTGATCATTGCCTGCTTTTTTTCAAGGTCTATGCCTGAACGCAAGGCACTCAAGCCCTTTTCAATTTTCATCAGATTAACCTTTTCCTGCTGTATTTTATAAGTGCGCTGCAGACCGGAAAAAACCGGAACATTCACGCTCAAGCCTACAAGGCCGAAGGAATACCATTTATCAGGACCAAAGCTTCCATTATCCCTGAGATTTGTTTCAGTTCTGAATAACCCTGAAACGCCAGGAGATTGCGTGGAATATCCAAAATTTG
>JBMTCO010000159.1:0-4514 GCA_049430945.1 Cyclobacteriaceae bacterium | reverse complement strand
CCCCAAACCACCACATTGTGCCACTGGGTTTCCTTTACTTTCTCACCTTTTTGATTCTTGTAAGAATCATTGGTGGCCATGGTGAAGGAAGTACGTTTACGATCCCCGTAGTTTTTTACCTCGGGATCCTTTCCAAGGTGTCCGATCAGCTGAACGCTGTTTCTCAAACTTTTCATAAAATTTTGGTTTTTGTTAAAAAATGTCTTTCTCCGTGAAAGACAAATCAAAATTAAATTGACATCACAATGGGCCCTATTATTTAGGAAAGTGAAAACACCGGATAACATTCAGGAATTTAACCGTCCTTTTAAATGGTGTTCATACGGCGACACATCAGTAAATCAATCTGTGCTTCATTACCCATCATAAAAGTATGCTCACTAAATTTTTTAAATGCATATCGTGCATAGAATTTCAACGCACGTGGATTCTTTTCCCATACACCTAGCCACATCCAGTCTATACCATGCGCAAAGTCAAGGCATACATGCATAAGATCGTCAGACAAACCTGTGCCCCAGGCTGAGGGATTCAGGTAAAATCGCTGCAGTTCTATGGTAGAGCCAGAAAGCAATTGATCCACCTCGGGGTTCATGCGCAGGCGGGCATAACCAAAAATTTTATTATTCTCTACTGCCAGAAAAAAAGCAGAACCCTGCTCCTGAAATTCCTGTGTAAAGCGCTCAATCGTGAATGCGGAATCCATATACTCCTGCATGACAACAGGATCGTTATCAGCCGAAAATGCTGAATCAAAAAAGGACCGCGCTGAATCGGCAAGCGCAGGGAGGTCTGAAAGTTCAGCCTGCCTGATGATCATTACTTTCCGAAATTCTGGAAGGTGTACAGGACGCCAATCGAAAAGGCCTGACTGAGTTGCAGCCCTGCATCCTGGTCTATATCATACAGGAAAATACTTCCGATGTTAAAATTGAGGAACCTATTAACTTTTGCTGTGACACTAAGGTCAAGGCGCTGATCAATTGCCTTCAGACTCATGTTTTCGAGATTTGAGAATAACAAATACCTGAATTTAAGATTTACATTTTCTGCAATGTCTTTGTCATATTCAGCCAGAATCTGTGCAGCAAGCCATTCATAGCGTACAAACTCGCCAACTTTTACGCCATATGGCGCTACAGGATCAACAGCAATGTATTGCTCTGAATTACGTACAAAAGTAAGCCTGGGTGCTATGGGAGAAAGTCGGAGTTTAAAATGTTTTGAAGGGTGATACTCAAAACCTAAGGAGGTTGTTAAAAACCCCGGTGCAAGAAATGATGAAATCAGCGTTCCGCGTTCCACTCCGTTAACATCGGTTTCATATTTATAACCCGGACCAAATTGGGTTGCAAAATTTGTCGCAGCAAAAAGACCCCACTTCGTATTCAGTTCCTTTCCAAGTTTGGTGTCAATGAAAATACGATCAAGTGTTTTGCGAAATCCTTGTCCTGCGTTGTTGACCATACCATACAAAAGATCGACTTCATTGTCCCATGAAGTATGATCTGCCTTGTAAGAAGCTTTATAATTAAACAAGCCATTAAAACCAATGGAATTCACACCACCTGATTTCCAATTTGAAGAAAAAGATGCCTGATTAAGGTTCAGTGCTGCCTTTAAACTTTTGCGCCACTTGGTTGCTGAATCAATTCTGACGATCTGCGTGTGACCGGTCAGGCTTACACACACAAGTAAAAAAGCTATAATGCACTTTCTCATGAGTTAAGATTTGCGCGAAATTAGAAGATTAAAATCCCAGGTAAAAGCTGATGATTCAAAAAGTAATAAAAATCAAATCAGCAGCCTGCTGACCTCTTCAAGAGATATTTCCGTTAAGGGCTTTGTGATAAAATTGATCACATGATTATTGTTAACAATCTTATCAATATCTCTTTTGTTATCAGAGCTTGAGAGAATGGCAATTTTTACTTTATTCTTGAGAAGTTCCGGAAACTTGTCAAACTCGTACAAAAACACAAAGCCATCAACCACCGGCATGTTGATATCAAGGAAAATCAGATTAGGAATATTGTCAAGGTTATTCTGGTGCTGCCGAAGGTAATCAAGAGCTGATTTACCTGAATTACATACCTCCACCCGATGTGAAAATCTGGTCAATTCAATGATGCGCTTACTGATAAAATTATCAGTGTCGTTGTCATCAACCAGCATTACAAGATCAATAATCTTAGCAGCGATATCCGTCATTCAGAACCTCTACATTAATTTCTTAAGAGGTTCAAAGATATTGCCTTTTTCCCAAATCAGGAAGGAAATTCGGATGGGCAAAGTCTGCAGTTTTTTACTGGCCTGATGACCAATCAAACGGTTTACGGGAGTCTACTCCAACCGATTTATTCTTTGAAGCTATGCCATTTTCAGGGGATAAGCGGACAACAAGACCTGCCTTTAGGATTCCGTTTCCAAGGTCAGGATTCAACTTTTTTATTGCTGAGTGCCTGACACCAGTTTGTTGGCTAATGGACCATAAAGATTCCTTACCGGTAGATGTAAAATTCCTGATTCCGGAAGATCCTGATTTAGCCTGTATATAATAAATCTGACCATCTGCCGGCTTATGGCCGCGATCAATTTCATTCCATTTAAGAAATTTAGAAAACTTCACTCCACCACGAATGGCAAGAGCAGGAAGCTGGTCACCTGACACAGCCTTTACTGCTCTCAGTCCGTTAACTGTAATTATATCAATTACTGGCTTTCGTGTAATCTGCTCAGCACCGGAATCAGGATTTCCGGTAAGGCTAGCAAGTGCAGGAGCTGAAGCAGGGAGGATAACGGCATACTCCCGATCGGCAGGCACCACCCCTGTCTTTGCCCATTTATTATATTCACGGATAAGCTGAGCAGAAATTCCGGTACGGATTGCAATTTCATCAATGGTTGTTTGCTTGTTCAGCATAACTGTTGAAAGAATGATCTGTGGATTTTCAATTTTAAGATCCCTGAAGGCAATAAGGTGGGCCACAAACTTTTTAACATACCAGTAAGTGGAAGTATTGATGTCCATGTGCCGCTGGCCATTGAATTTTCCACCCAGGCTTCTTTGCGTTCCGCCGATACCCATCTGATAGGATTGAATCACCAGCAGCCAGTTATTAAAAAATGTATTGCTCTTTTTGAAATAACGTGCTGCACCCCGGGTTGCCAGTACAATATTCATCCGATCATCCACCTCACTATTTATAATCAGTCCGAAATCACCGGCCGTTGCAGCTTTGAATTGCCAGAATCCTACAGCATTGCTCGTTGAAACCGCATCAGGAATAAGTGCACTTTCCTGCAATACCAGATACTTCATTTCATCAGGGATACCCTCTTCCTGAAAAATTTTCTCAATGATGGGGAAGTAGGACTTGGCCCGCTCCACTTTTATATCAAAATACTTTGGTGATTTTGTAAGTGCATCTACGTCTTTCTGAATTTCTGCCCTCGCATCATCGTGAATGGTAAGGGAAATCCCTGCAAAGGTCATCTTATGAGGAACCACAGGTGATTGCCCCGAAGTAACAAAGGCGCTAATTAAAAAAACAACGTAATAAGCAATTGGAAACAGATGCTTCATCTCAGTTGATTTCAGCGGGATCCTGCAGTAAGATCAAATGGCGATTTATATTGCTTTTGCCACTCACCCCACTTTATTTTCCGAAAATGACCTTCACCAATAAACTGAATGATCTTATGAAATTCCGGAGCCTTCTGATATCCCGGGAGCGGCTGAATCATATCAAAGTTCTCATCCAGGAAAACTACTGTGGGATAGGATAATTTATTATTCAGCAATGCCGCAGCAAGCTCATGAGTTCCACCATTACCATAGGCCTGAAAACGAAAAGTCTTGCCATCAAACTGTACATCATCCCGCTGTTCGGCGTTGAATTTAACCGGATAAAATTTTTCATTCAGAATCTTCGCGACGGCAGGTTCGCTGAAGGTATTTTTATCCATCACCTTGCACCATCCGCACCAGTCTGTATAAACATCAATAAATACCAGGCGTTTTTCAGTTTTACTCCTCTCAACCGCCTCCTCGAAAGTCATCCATTTTACAGCTCCTTCCTTGTGCGATTGCTGTCCAAAAGCAGGTGATCCGGCAATCAAGACAATAAGCAGTACTCTGAAAGTTTTCATTTGACTCTAACGTTTGAATATGTGTAAAATTACGACAATCCTTCTTTTAGTGTCAAATTTCATGCCTGTTCGCCCGCTTTGTAGAAATAGTAGGTCATTACAAACTCCAGCGCCATTGCGATTGCCTTATTTACCGGCCATTGCTGACCCCCAAGAACAGAATCAATCGCCCTTAACCGCGCATAAAAATCTGCGGCACCCGGTACTTCCATATCCGAATTAATACGTTCGGATGCAACATCAAAGGCCTCCCGCTGATCTTCCTTTATGATCTGACAAGTGATCAGCTCCTTTTGCGCATGCTTGTTCCTTCGGGACGAATATCCGAACAACCGGCAAATCATGCCTCTGTCCGGATATCT
>JBMTCO010000158.1:0-4595 GCA_049430945.1 Cyclobacteriaceae bacterium | reverse complement strand
TAAACTGGATATGAGTCTTAATGGTTTCATGCTACCCGAATTGAGGATTGACTCCGCTCTCAATGGAATGCTAAAGGCAGGAGGCCAGCTTGTATTCCAGGTCAAAAAGCAATTGCCTTCGGATCTTAAATATTCTCCGCCATACTGGCTGAAAGAAAAACATGGCCCCGGTTTGTTTACTGTGACAGACAAATCACAAATCGGAATGCCTGAGAATAAGCCTGCACTGAACGGGATATTTAAATTCCGTTTAGGAGACCAGCTAGTTGAAGTTTCCGTTCCTGTTTTATTTAAGTCAACTGACCCGGTAAGGGGGGAGGTCTACAGACCGGTAGAAATAACACCTCCTGTTTCTCTGGAGCCTTCGCAATCCGCAGAATTATTTCCATCGACAGGTGTAAAGCATATCAGGCTGAAAATCCGATCACTTGTGGCTTTGAATAATCAAGGAATCATTCGGCCGGTAGTTCCGGAAGGGTGGAAGGTATCCCCGCAGCAAATTTCTTTTTCTTTTGATAAAAAAGATCAGATTCGTTCGGCAGAGTTTGACGTTACCCCGCCTCAGGGTGCCAGTGAAGGTTTGTTGGCTGTAGTTGCAGAAATTAATGGTAAATCCTTCAACACTGCTGTTGAGGAAGTTGCATATGATCATATTCCGGTACAAACTTTGCAGTACCCTGCCGAAATAAAATTGATCAGAACCGATATTCGAATCGAGGCAAAAAAAATCGGATACATCCTGGGTGCGGGAGATGACATTCCCGCTTCACTGCGTTCACTCGGAATTGATGTAACAGAGCTTAAAAACGAAGAGATTTCATTACAATTATTATCAGGATTTGATGCCATAGTGCTGGGAATCAGGGCTTTAAATACAAATGATAACATCAGAGCGATCATGCCGGATTTACTGAAGTACTGTGAAGCAGGTGGCACGCTGATTACTCAATACAACACCAATGGCGACCTTCAGACTGACCAGTTTTCACCTTTCGGCTTAACCATTTCAAGGGAGCGTGTTACCGAAGAAAATGCACCTGTTACAATCCTTGCTGCAGACCATCCTGCCATAAATTTTCCAAACAGAATTACTGAAAAGGATTTTGAAGGATGGGTGCAGGAGCGGGGCCTCTATTTCCCCGGAAGGTGGGACCCGGCTTTCACGCCTGTTTTGTCAATGAATGACACCGGTGAGCCTGAACGGAAAGGTAGTCTGCTGGTGGCAAAGCACGGCAGCGGATTTTATGTTTACACAGGTCTGTCATTTTTCCGTCAGCTGCCTGAGGGGGTTAGCGGCGCCTTCAGGTTATTCGCCAACTTGCTCTCTTTAAAAAATGCACCAAAATAATTTTTTATGAGCAATTCATCTGTGCCTCCTGTATTTCCCTCCTGGAAGTACTGGTATCTACTGCTTATTGTATTTACAATTGTGCAACTTATCGTGTATGCTTGGATGACCGGAGTTTTCAATAAAACCTACTGAATGATGATTGCCATTGACTGGATCATCATGTTTACCGCCCTTATAGTCATTGTACTGTACGGATATTGGAAAACACGCGGAACCAACAGCATGGACGGGTATATGCTTGGTAATAAGTCCTTACCATGGTGGAACGTGGGTTTGTCAATTATGGCCACGCAGGCAAGCGCAATTACTTTTTTATCAACGCCCGGTCAGGCATTCGAAGATGGAATGCGGTTTTTGCAGTTCTACTTCGGACTTCCACTCGCAATGATTATCCTTTGCCTGACCGCCGTTCCTTTGTTTACCAGGCTTAAGGTTTACACAGCCTATGAATACCTTGAGAACCGGTTTGATCAGAAAGTGAGAATCCTCGGTGCTGTACTCTTTCTTTTTCTCCGGGGATTAAGCGTTGGAATTACCATTTATGCGCCTGCACTGATATTGTCAACTATTCTTGGTTGGAGCATAGGATGGACAACCGTTATGATTGGTGGTTTTGTAATCATTTATACGGTTAGCGGCGGAACCCGTGCCGTGAGCATCACTCAGAAATATCAGCTTACCATCATCATGCTGGGTATGTTGCTGGCCGGCGGAATAGCATTCAGCAATTTGCCGGATAATATTTCTTTCAGTGAGACTTTTGTTCTTGCAGGAGAGATGGGAAAAATGAATCTCATCAACACGGAATTCAATCTCTCTGACCGCTATAATATCTGGTCAGGTCTTATTGGCGGTTTGTTTCTTTTTCTGGCTTATTTCGGAACGGATCAGTCACAGGTTGGACGCTACCTCGGAGGCAAGGATGAATCAGAAAGTAAACTTGGATTGATTTTCAATGGACTACTGAAGATTCCGATGCAGTTTATCATTTTGTACATCGGGATCCTGGTATTTCTGTTCTATCAGTTTCAAACTCCCCCTGTTTTTCATAACCGTCCGCTTTACGATAAAGCTCTTGAAGCGGGTATGACCGATAGTCTGGAGATCCGATATCAGGAGATTCATTCTTTAAAAAGGGAATCTGCTCAAAGGATAGTCCAAAATCTAAAAGAAGAAAAGGACAATACGACCGAAAGGACTAACTGGAAAATGCTGAATGCTCTAGAATCTGAAACCCGAAGTCGGGTAAAGGAATCTATTGCAGGCATTTTGCCCGGTTCAAAAACACAGGATAAGGACTATGTTTTTATCAATTTCGTAATGACACGGTTGCCTCATGGCATCATAGGTCTGATCCTGGCTGTTGTTTTTATGGCAGCAATGTCCAGCACGGCTTCTGAATTAAATGCCCTGGCATCCACTACTGCAGTGGATATTTATAAACGCATCATTCGCAGAGATGCGCAAGAGTCTCATTATGTAAATGCATCAAAGGCATTTACGCTGATATGGGCGCTTATTGCCATGATCTATGCGTCTGTGGCAGATCAGGCAGAAAACCTTATTCAATTCGTGAATATCATAGGTTCACTTTTTTACGGAACGTTGCTTGGTATGTTCCTGTCAGGATTTTTCATCCGCTACCTGAAGGCTACCGCAGTATTCTGGGGTGCTGTTGTGGCCGAGTCTGTAATTCTATATCTCTATATTTTCAGAAAGGAGCAGGTGGCATTTCTGCATTATAATTTTATAAGCTGTGCCCTCGTCGTCCTTGTAGGGTTGATTGTGCAGTTCATCCTTAATCAACTTAAAACAAAAAAGGCAGAGGTATAATCCCTGCCTTTTCCGGAAGTTTTAGTCGAAACTTTTTTATTTCAGCGATCTTAGCAGGTCATCATTCATTTTGATGTAATCAGCATTTTTTGCCTTTGTAGCAGCGGCTTTGCTGAGGTTTGAAGTTGCAGCAGCTCCTGCCTTATCACCAAGAGCTTTCTGGATTCTTGCTTTGGTCAGAAGCAACCAGTAAGCATCAGGATTTGCATTGCAGGCAATGTTAATCCACTCCAATGCCTTCATCATGTCTTTTCCGTTTTCAAAATAATATGTTGCCGCCTGACCATAAACAGAAGGATTGACCTGCGTGGCCGCGTCAATGGCTTTCATAACCTTTGAGTCGAAATCAACCGCAATGCCAAATTTCACGGAAGTGTTCTCCCATGCAAACTGAACTTTTGCAGCAGTATTGCTGTCATTAATGTCGGTAATGTTCACAGTAAACATTTCAATCCGCTCTGTCAGTTTCTCAGACTTAACTTTAAAGGATGCCACTTCTTTTGATTTGTCATAGCCTTCAACATTTCCGCCGAGGCTAACATCGCTGTATAAGCTGATTGTCCATTCCGTTGCGCCCGGAACGGAAAAAAGAAGGTATTCGCCTTTGGAAACATTGGTGCCTTCTACTTTCACATCATCAGAAAAAGCAACTCTGGTGCCGCTATTTGCACCGGTACGCCATAGTTTTCCGTAAGGCACAAGAAAATCTCCACCTTCTCCAAAAATTTTACGGCCTTTCATTCTGGGTCTTGCATAGGAGACTTTAACATCGGTGAGCCCGACAACGGTGCTGACAGTAGCATTCGGACTTGCAGAGGGTGTTTGAAGCTGAGCTTCGCCTGCTAAGGCGGTTAACAGCAGAATCACGGACATCAGGTATTTCATATCAGTATGTTTTTTGTAATTGTTAAGGGTGGCAAAAATAGAATAATTTTAATCCCGAATTTTATCCGGTATGGCAATTCCTGACAAGTCGTTTTTCATCCGCCGCAAAGTGACCGGAGTGGCGGCTGATTTGCTGGGTAAACTCCTTGTTTCAGAATTAAACGGGAAGCGGACCTCCGGTATCATTGTGGAAACTGAAGCTTATTCCTGGCAGGAGCGGGGTTGTCATGCCTGGCAAAACCGTAAAACACCAAGAAATTCAACTATGTTTCTGGAGGGAGGTTTTGCCTATGTCTACGTTTGTTATGGATTTCTTAACATGCTGAATGTTGTCACAGGTAGGGAGGGTTTTGGCGAAGCGGTGCTGATTCGTGCACTTGAACCTGTAGATGGGATTGAAATTATGAAACAGCGCACCGGTGCACGCTCTGAGCATCGTATCACTTCCGGCCCGGGAAAGCTGACCAGGGCTTTGGGCATTACAAAAAGTCTTGATAAATCTGACCTTTTAAAGCCGGAGGCACAT
>JBMTCO010000157.1:0-4904 GCA_049430945.1 Cyclobacteriaceae bacterium | reverse complement strand
TAATTAATGAGGATGTCATCATGAAAAAGATCAGCAGCAAAAAGATAAGGTCCGTCATGGACGCCATACTGAAAGCAGTGTCTACTTTATTCCTGGTCTGAAGGTTCATCTTGGTTCCTGAAGCAGATCAATGAATTCAATTGAAGAATATTCCATCTTATGAACAAGTTTTGAAACCCTGGTCACAAGATAATTGTATCCCAGATAGGCTATGATTCCCACAGTCAAACCTGCAACGGTTGTGATCATGGCTTCATAAATGCCATTACTTAGCAATTTGGGGCTAATTGTTCCCTCCTCCTGAGCAATTGAAATAAAGGCCTGCACCATACCCATAACAGTTCCGAGAAAGCCCATCATCGGGGCCACGCCGGAAATGGTGGCAAGTAAGGACAGGTTTTTTTCCAGTCTGAAAAGTTCAATCCTGGCAACATTTTCAACAGATGCTTCAATTGTTTTAAGCGGACTTCCGATCCGGCTCAGACCTTTTTCAATCATCCGGGCCACCGGATTATCATACTGGCTGCAAATAATTTTTGCGGCGTTTATATCTCCTTTAAGGACAAGATCTTTGATCTTATCCATAAAAAAGTCCGGACTTTTATCGGCCTTGTTCACGGTTAGCCACCGCTCAATAAAAATGTAAATTGCCACTACTGAAGAAATGGCGATTGGAACCATCAGTGGTCCGCCCTTCAAGGCGAGGCTTAGTACAGAAACAGAATCGGGAGATTGGGCTGCCTGAGTTGAAATCTGAGCAAAAATTGTCATTCAGTTATGTAGGTATTAAGTGGGTCAGTAACGCATTACCCAAAGATCTTTTCCATATTTCTCCTTGAGTTCATCAGCTTTTTGCTGTGCTAACGGAAAAGTCTGATCATTTGTTATCGAAAGTCTGTGAAATTTCCAGCGTCCGAAAGGCGGAATTATGGCTGTAGATATACCCTCAGTACTTAGTGCTTTTGCTTTATCCATAATGAGATCACCATCAATGGAACTATGTATTACCACATAAAATTTGCCTGTGGGTGCTGTAATGGTTTCTATGGTTCCAACTTTAGGAATTTCGGGGACTTCAATTACGGGCACTTCCTTTTTAGAGATGGAAGCCTCCTTTTCTTTACGAGCCTTACTTTCAAGCTCAAGGGCCTTTTCAATTTCTGAATTCTGCCGTGCAGGAGCGGCATACCAATATTCATAAACCAGATAACCGGCAGTCAGCAATATAACAGGAACAATAATGGCAAGGATAACTTTAAGTTTCTTACCTGAATCCTCATCAAATGCGTTCCTTGTGTAGGCATTTTGTCCGGTTCGCTCTTCGGTCCCGGTATTAATGTAGGATAATTCCGATGTTTCCTGTTCAGGATCATTATCGAAAACAAAGTCATCATTTTTATCTGACGGGTTGTCCTGATCCGAAGAAAAATTGGTTTCAGCTTGTCCCACACCAACCGGTGAAGACTTTGTATCAGGATTTTCAAGCGGAACGAGTTCAGGTTCCGGTAAACCGAAGTTGTCATCATCCGGCTCTGCTCCACGGTCGGCGTTACTCATGTCAGCCAGTTTTTATTAAAAATCAAATTTAAGCAATATTATCATATCTGCGCGGGTCTTCAGGTCCGGCGGAATACCGCATTTTTAATACATTTGCGGGCGCATATGAAGGACGAAATTGAAAAGAAGGTCACCACCATCATCACCGAGAAACTCGGGATTCTTGAGACTGAGGTTACGCCTGATGCAAATTTTGTAAAAGATCTGGGTATTGACTCACTTGATTATGCGGAGCTGGTCATGGAGTTTGAACAGACTTTTGATATTAAGATTCCTGATGACGATGCGGAAAAACTCTCCAACATAAGTTCTGCAGTCGAATACATCCGTTCGAAAGTAAAAGGAGCTTAGTTTTAAAGCTACGGTATCATCCGGTTGGTTTGTTATGCAGGAAAGATTTAAAAAGATCCGGTTAATCATTAACCCTGCTGCCGGAGGATCAGGTTTCAACAAAATAATCCGTAAGTTATCCCGTATCAAATCAAGTGTGCATTCGGAAATTGAAACCATTATCTCCGAAAACCCGGGTGATATAACCCTGTTTTGCAGACAATTCGCTGATGAGCATCATCCTGTTTTTGTTTCAGGGGGTGACGGAAGTGTTCATGAGGCTGCAATAGGTCTAAAAGGAAGCGAAGCCCCGCTGGCCATCCTGCCAACAGGTAGTGGCAACGGACTTGCTCGTCACCTGAAAATTCCTGTCAAATTAAAAAAAGCTGTCAATGTACTGGTGAGGAAAAGCAAGCAGATCAAAGCAGACATGCCTGAGTTGAATGGGCAACCCTTTGTGAATGTTGGTGGAATCGGATTTGATGGACTGGTGGCATGTACGTTCAATAATGCAGGTAAAAGAGGATTGATAACCTACGTGCAGAAAATTTTTACAAACTACCTGGGATCCGGGCAGTTTGATTATAAAATTTCTTTTGAAGATCAGCATATTTCAGGAAAAGCCTGGTTAATCGCGCTTGCCAATTCAAGTGAATATGGTAATGGTGCAAAAATTTCTCCCGGATCACTCGTAACAGACGGACTTTTAGATCTTGTCATTGTCAGAAAGCCGGGGCTCCTGCAAATCCCTGTGCTTTTATATCAGGTCATGAGCGGAAGGGTAAATTCTGATCTTATTAAACGATATAAAATCAAAAAATGCAGCATTGAATTAAACGAAAAAATTGATTATCACCTTGATGGTGAATATCTGGGAAAAATTCAAAATGCATCCTGTACAGTGATTCCTTCTTGTCTGAACCTTCTGGTGCCTCTGTCTGCCCGTTCTGTGTAGTCAGTATTTTTTAGTCCGGTCTACATATAAAAAAAGGATTACGAAGATTTTTTTTATTGTAATCCAGATATTTTCCGTCATCAATTCTTCGGATGCGGATGTTCAGAGGCCTGAGAATAGCATCGGCTGCAGCAGTGTCCCACTCCATGGTTGGTGCAAACCGGGGATATACATCTGCTTTTCTCTCAGCAAGCAAAAGAAACTTAAGGCTGCTTCCTCTGGAAACGATGATCGGATTTTTTAATCCTGAAATAAAATCCTCTGTCTTGGGATCCCTGTGGGACCTGGAAGCCACCACACGAACCGCAAGATCAGAAGCAGGATGGACTGCAGGTGCTGCCATATCCGAACCTGATACCTCCGTGGCCGTTACTGTTTTAAGGACCTCAGTTTCTTCCTCCAGACAATACACACCACCATCTTTTGCCGGTCCAAAATAAACCGTTCTTTCGACCGGTATTGCAATAACACCAAAAACGGGTATATCTTTCCTAAGTAATGCAATGTTAACAGTGAACTCTCCGTTTTGTTTTAAAAATTCCTTGGTTCCATCCAGCGGATCAACCAGCCAAAATGTTTCCCAGTTTTTCCGCTCATCGTAATCTGTTTCTATTCCTTCTTCACTTAGAATAGGGAAACCGGATTCAGCCAGAATTTTGCTTATGATTCCGTGAGCAGTTTTATCCGCAATTGTCAGTGGCGATTCATCGGCTTTTTGTTCAGCCTGAAAGTTGCCAGAGTGGTAGATTTCCAAGATTGCAGCAGAAGCCTTTCGGGCAGCTGACAATGCCATTAATTCAAAAGGATTGAGTAAATCACTAACATCTTGTCTCATAAAACCATTCCGGCTGCGAGGGTATCCCCTGTAATTTCATCAATCAGCAACAGACTGCCAGTAACTTTATTGGTTTTATAGGAATCTGCAAACAATGGCTGAGCTGTTTTTACTATTACTCTACCAAGATCATTAATATTTAGTATTTCAGCTGACATATCCTCTCTCCTTTCGGCAAACTCAAGTTTATATAAAATCTGAAGAATCAATCCTTTAGTTTCCATTGTATGGTGCCTGATAATTGCTCTTTTGCCCACCTTGCATGGATTGGTGTTAAGCCAGCACAACATAATTTCAATCTCTGAAACTCCTGCAGGAATTTTATCTGCTCCGGTCAGCAGACTTCCTCTTCCTGCATCTATGTCCCCTTCAATTGTAAGCGTTACGGACATCGGGCTTTGCGCTTCTTCAAGTGACTGGCTGCCAGAAAAAATGCCAGTGACTTTTGAGCCAAATCCTGAGGGAAGAACGGTAATTTTGTCTCCAATTTTTACACACCCTGATTCGATTCGTCCTGCATAGCCGCGAAAATTCTTAAAATCATCTTTTTTAGGGCAGATGACATACTGAACCGGAAAGCGGAAGCCGGATGTGTAAAATTCAGTTCCGCATTCAGCTTCTTCCAGAAGTCCTAGTAAAGTTTTGCCATTGTACCATGGCATGTGTGTTGATTCAGTAACAACTTGCTCCCCTGTCAGGGCTGCTACGGGCACATAGTGAACCTGTTTAAAAGACAGAGATTCAATCAAGGGTTTCAATGAACTCACAATACCATAGAATGCCTCCTCGGCATAATTCACGAGGTCCATCTTATTTACACAAACAATGAGCTGTGGGATATTAAGCAATGCTGAGATATGCAGGTGCCGCTTGGTTTGTTCTACGACGCCCTTTTCTGCATCTGCAAGGATAATGATAAGGTCAGCATTGCTTGCTCCGGTTACCATGTTCCTGGTATATTGAAAATGTCCGGGCGAATCTGCAATAATGTATCTGCGCTTCAGAGTATCAAAAAACCGGTATGCTACATCAATGGTAATTCCCTGATCGCGTTCGGCACGCAGGCCATCGGTGAGTAACGACAAATCAAAAAAATCAAATCCTTTTTGTTCGCTGGCATCCTTAATTGCTTTAAGCTGGTCTTCAGGCACTGAGCCGGTATCATACAACAGCCTCCCGATCAGGGTGCGATTCCCATCGTCAACACTTCCTGCGGTCGTAAATCGT
>JBMTCO010000156.1:0-4927 GCA_049430945.1 Cyclobacteriaceae bacterium | reverse complement strand
TCAGAAGGTTACTTTTTGAAGCGGGTGATGATATTGATGCCCTGATGATTTTGTGCAGGGCTGACATCACTTCCAAAAACATGGAGAAGGTCACCAGATTTCTTAAAAATTTTGATCTTGTGGAGCAGCGAATTAAGGAAGTGGAAGCGAAAGACCATATAAGAAATTTTCAGCCTCCGGTATCAGGTGAAGATATTATGAAGGCACTATCAATCGGTCCCGGAAAAATTGTAGGCATTATTAAGGACAGAATTAAGGATGCAATTCTGGAAGGTGAGATTCATAATAATCGTGAGGAAGCGTGGCAATTAATGGTTAAGATTGCAGGTGAACAAGGCATTGAAATAAAATCAATTAAACCCGATGAAGTATAAACTTATCATTCTTTTTGTTTCCATTTCTGTGATCCCAACTTTGGGGCAGAAAAAAAATAGTCAAAAGCCTGCAACCCCGCCACCTGCTCAGGTTGTCACTGCGCCCAAAAACGAGGTGTCTTCTGAAAAGCCTGCTGAACCTGCAGCTGAGGAACAGACCGGTAACACTTTTTTAAATCATTTTTTTCTTAAATATCAGGTAGCCAGCAGGTTCGGTGACAGTGATGTGGCAAGGGATGCTTTATATGACCTTATTATTGAATACCCCGGAAATGACTCGCTTTTCATGGAGCTGGGCGTTATGTACTTTGAGGCTCAGAAGTTTACATCTGCAGTACTGGTCGGTCAGGAATTGCTTGCCCGCAACCCCAAGAATCCTACGGCACTTGAGCTTACAGGTTCCGCCTATGAGGCTCTTAATCTGAAGGACAAAGCGCTTCAGAGCTTTGAAACATTATATCTTACCACCAATTCATTTCCCGCACTGTATAAAATGGCTTTTCTTCAATACGATGTAAAACGATTTGCAGAAGCACAAGCAACAACTGATATCCTGTTATCAAGAAAAGAAGCTGATGAAATTAAGGTTACTTTTAACACTGCTGAGAAAAAACAAAAGGATTACCCCATACGTCTCTCGGTTCTGAACCTTAAAGGAATGATAGCAAGGGATTCAGGAGATAAGGCAGGTGCAAAGAAATACTTTGAACAGGTACTTGCCACTGCTCCGGATTTTCTTCAGGCTAAAGAAGGCCTTACCAGCCTGAAATAATAGTTGTAAGGGCCTTGCAACCTCTGATGTGGCCTTTGTGTCTCTTCACCAAAAAAAAACAGTGCACCCGGAGGAACCGGTACGTAATATCCATTTTGATCTGATTCAGCGGGCCAGGGAAGGGGAGCAGGCTGTTTTAAAGGAGCTTTATAATCTCTATTCAAGGGCTATGTTCAATACAGCATTGCGTATTGTTTCCGACAGAATGGAGGCAGAGGATATTTTACAGGAATCATTTATCAGCGCATTTAAGAATATTCATAGTTACAGAGGTGAGTCAACTTTCGGAGCATGGCTTAAGAAAATTGTGGTCAATCGGTCGTTGAATGCCATCAGGAGCAGGATAACTTTTGAAGATGCTGAGGTGCTTGCAGACTTATCTGTGGCTGAACAGATGGAGACGGATGATCAAAAATTTCCGTTTACAATTCAGCAGGTTAAACAAGCCCTGCACCAGCTGGCAGATGGATACAGGACAGTGTTCTCCCTGTATTTCCTTGAAGGTTATGATCATTCTGAAATAAGTGAAATTCTGGGAATTGATGAGAACACATCAAAAAGCCAGCTCAGCAGGGCAAAAAAAAAGATTCTGGTTTTACTTCAAACTCAAACAAAAAAATTATGAATGACTCAATGGAAGAATTTTTCAGAAGAAACCGCAGAGAGATGGATTCTGAAATACCGGGCACCCGTGTGTGGCGTGGAGTTCAACATGTGCTTTTCCCCAAGTCTGAGAATAAGATCTTCTGGAAGGTTGCAGCTGTTTTTTTCTTTTTTTGTTCTGCCGGTCTTTTAATAAAGGATGCCTACAATGAAAAAATAAGGTTTATTTCCGAAAACCCGCATAATGCCCAGGCGATTACCGGCTTTGAGGGTTTTTATACGCTTAAAATAAGTCAGCGTGAAGCCTGGATTTCTGAAAACTTTCCGGAAGGCACCAATCCGGGAATTGAATATCAGAGGCTTGTATCCATGTATGAAGTTTTGAGACTTGCCTGGGAAAAGAATCCAACAGATGAACTCCGGGATGCTTTGGCATTAAATCTAATTATCCGTCTTGATATGCTGAACAGACTTACAGAATCAAATTATCAGACTGATCAGATAAAAATGACCGGCTCCGGAAAGGTGAACCGGTGAAGTTTGTTAATTAAAGTATTCTTCTTCACGCAATTCAAAGGTATCTTTCTCTGAATCCAGAAGTCTCCCCTGATCGCACTTAAGTACTCTGGAAGAATATTTTTTGATCAGACCATAACTATGAGTAGCCATTAACACGGCTGTTCCACTTCGGTTAATTTGTTTGAAAAGTTTAAGAATCTCAACTGAAACCTCCGGATCCAGATTGCCGGTCGGCTCATCGGCCAAAAGCATCAAAGGCTCGTTAATTAGTGCCCTTGCTATAGCGGCACGTTGCTGTTCACCTCCGGAAAGCTGGTGAGGATATTTTTTTTCCGAGGCGCCAAGTCCTACGTTCATCAGAACTTCCGCAAGACGGTTTTTCATTTTTGTCTTGTCCTTCCAACCTGTTGCCTTCATGACGAAGAAAAGATTTTCAGCAACTGATCGATCAGGGAAAAGCTGAAAATCCTGAAAAATAATTCCAAGTTTTCTTCGAAGGAATGGAATTTCTCTTTCCTTAATTTTTTCCAGGTTATAGCCTGTAACTTGAGCACTGCCATGAATTAAAGGCAGGTCTGCATAAAGCATTTTTAAAAGTGAGGATTTTCCGGATCCTGTGCGGCCTACCAGAAAAACAAACTCCCCACGGCTGATTTTGAAATTTACAGAATGCAGAATCGGATATTCATTTTGAAGGATAGTGACATCCTCAACAGAAACGACGGGATTTCCGGATTCCATTTCAGCCATTGGCTTTTTTATAGTCTGCAAGGAATTTTTCAAGTCCGGAATCCGTAAGTGGATGCTTCAGAAGACCGGTGATCACATTAAGCGGACATGTCACCACATCAGCACCAATTTCCGCACACTGTACTAGGTGCATGGTATGTCTGATACTTGCAGCAAGTATTTTTGTCTGAAACTGATAGTTATCATAGATAAGTCTTATCTGAGAAATAAACTCAAGACCATCCTGAGCGATGTCGTCAAGTCGACCGATAAAAGGAGAGAGGTATGTAGCACCTGCCTTTGCGGCCAGGATCGCTTGTCCCGGTGAAAAAACTAATGTACAGTTGGTACGGATTCCTTCGCTGCTGAAGCTGCGGATGGCTTTGATTCCATCCTTTATCATAGGAACCTTAACCACAATTTTATCATCAATTTTTGCGAGTTCTTTTCCTTCCTTCATTATACCGTCATATTCTGTGGCAATAACCTCAGCGCTGACTTTGTCGTCAACAATATTGCAAATGGCCTTATAATGGGACATGATGTTTTCTTTTCCTGAAATCCCCTCCTTGGCCATAAGTGATGGGTTGGTGGTTACGCCATCAAGTACACCTAGGTCGTATGCTTCTCTGATTTCTTTAAGATTTGCTGTGTCAACAAAAAACTCCATGATGAAAATATCAGTTTAGGTTCCTTAAGTTAAAAAAAATGGCAAACCGAACATCACACCGCTACAACCGCCTACCCTTGCTGTCTTCCGACCCTGGGGGAGTTCAGCAGGAGCTGGTCGTGCCGATTTGCCGATGCAAAGATAATCGGAACTGTTCCAAAATAACCCTTACCACCCCCTGATTTTTTCAATTTTGCAGGTCACTGCTCTGCCTCTGGCCGTTTTATTTGTAGTTTGCAGCACTTCTGATCATGGAGCTTTTCAATAAATACCCAATTTCAATTACCAATTCACTTGGTGGTAATAAGGAGCTTTTCAGACCGTTGTCTGAAGGGTTTGTAGGCATGTATGTGTGCGGACCTACTGTTTACAATTTTGTACACCTTGGTAATGTCAGGACTTTTCTGACGTTTGATGTTGTCTCCAGATATTTCCGATTTCTTGGTTATAAAGTCCGGTATGTGAGGAATATTACCGATGTAGGTCATCTGGAAAATGATGCTGACGATGGGGAAGATAAAATCGCTAAAAGGGCAAGGCTTGAAAAGTTGGAGCCTATGGAGGTCGTAAAACATTATACCGACAATTTTCATGAAGTGTTAAAGCAATTCAATTGCCTCCCGCCTGATATTGAACCAACAGCAACAGGCCATATCCTTGAACAGATTGAAATCACTAAAAAATTGCTTGAGTCAGGAATGGCCTACGAGGTGAATGGTTCAGTGTATTTCAATGTGCGCAAATACAATTCTTCCCGACACTATGGGATTTTGTCAGGAAGCAACATCGAAGAATTGATGGAAAGCGGCCGTGATCTGGATGCGCAGGATGAAAAGCATGAAAAAATTGACTTCGCTCTATGGAAAAAGGCTTCTCCATCCCACATAATGAGATGGAATTCCCCATGGGGTGAAGGCTTTCCGGGATGGCATATTGAATGCACCGTAATGAGCACCAAATACCTTGGTGAGTCATTTGATATTCATGGGGGTGGCATGGATCTTAAATTTCCCCACCACGAGTGCGAAATCGCTCAGGCCACTGCCGCGAATTCAAAAGAACCGGTCAGGTACTGGATGCATTCCAATATGCTGACTGTCAACGGACAGAAAATGAGTAAGTCTTTGGGGAATTCGTTCCTTCCCTCAGAACTTTTCACAGGTAACCATTCTTTGCTGACCAAGGCATACTCTCCGATGACCGTAAGGTTTTTCATGCTTCAGTCTCATTATTCATCTACGCTTGATTTTTCCAATGAAG
>JBMTCO010000155.1:0-4930 GCA_049430945.1 Cyclobacteriaceae bacterium | reverse complement strand
CTGTTCACTCAGCAAGGATGGGAAGCTACCTCAATCCGCAACATCGCAGAGAAAATCGGGTATTCACCGGCCACCATTTATCTCTATTACAAGGACAAGGACGAAATCATCTTTGACCTCCACCGCGAAGGATTCAGGCTATTGGTGAATTTCTTTGATGTTCTGCGATCCGTATCAGATCCTTTTGAAAGATTAAAGGCTATGGGCAGGGCTTATATACGCTTTGCACTTGAAAATCAGGCTACTTACAAGCTCATGTTCGTCATGGAAGAACCCATGAGACATGTGGACAGCTGTGCACAACAGGATTGGGCCGAGGGCGATAAAGCCTTTGATATCCTGGTTCAGACTGTAGCAGAATGTCAGCAAAAAGGCTATTTCAAAGGCCTGAATAATTCAAGCATCTCCTTTGTAATCTGGGGTACCATGCACGGACTTTGTACCCTCCGCACCAGTGGCCACCTGGGCCATGTCGGACTGGTACGAAACAGCAATGTGAGCCTTGACGAACTGCTGACCGCTGCGTTCGAGGAATTTGTGAAAATGATGGAGCAACTGAAGAATTAAAACAATTGCAATAATAACTTAACAGTGTTTATTATGAAAAGACGATTTACCGGAGTGTTAATTGTGGGATGGATAAGCATTTTATCTGCTGTGGCTCAGGGCCCTCAAACTCCTGCACTGGAGGCTTACCTGAAGACCGGACTTGAAAACAACCTCGTGCTTAAACAAAAAAACATCACACTTGAACAGGCCATGCTCTCATTGAAAATGGCCAACGGAATGTTCGCGCCGTCACTCACATTTCTGGGCAACTATCTCAATGGTACAGGCGGTCGCAGTATTTCATTCCCCGTCGGAGACCTTCTTAACCCCGTCTATTCAACACTCAACCAGCTCACGGGGTCAAACCAGTTTCCGCAAATCCCGAATGTGAATACAAACTTCCTGCCTCAGGATTTTTATGATATACGCGCGAGGGCATCCATGCCTCTGCTGAATACAGACCTGATCTATAATCGAAAAATTAAAGACCATCAGGTAGTCCTTCAGGAACTTGAAGTACAGATATACCGGCGCGAATTGATTCGTAACATCAAGGTCGCCTACTTCAATTACTTAAGTGCACTGGAGGGTATTTCAATTTATCAGAGTGCATTCACCCGCGCACAGGAAGGAAAACGGGTCAGTGAATCATTGCTGGCCAACGGAAAAGGTCTGCCGGCTTATGTACTGCGTGCTCAGAGTGAAATTGAAAATATCCGTGCACAACTGACTGATGCAGAACGACAGGCCGAAAACGGTAAACTCTACTTCAACTTCCTGCTCAACCGTAAGCCGGATGAATCCATAGTTACCGATTACCTCCCGGAACTAACTCATATTGCAAAACTGCTGGAGGAAGAATCAAGTGCCTCCAGGCGTGAGGAACTGCAGAAACTTCAAACCGCACAGGAACTAAACCGACAGGTGGTGAATATGAATAAATTATTTTGGGCACCCCGAATCAGTGGATTTATTGATGTTGGCGCACAGTCAGAAAATCTGGAATACAATGACAACTCAAATTATACCCTGCTGGGTTTTCAGCTGGAAGTCCCCCTGTTTGCCGGATTCAACAACAAACATAAGATCACAAACTCTCAACTGGAATTACAAAACACGGACCTCAATATTCAGACCGTAAACCGGCAGCTGAATATGTCCACACAGGTTTCAAAAAACAGTCTGGTAAGTTCCTATCAGAATTATTTATCGGCACTTAAGCAACTGGAAGCTGCTCAGAGCTATCAGCGCCTGATTGAGAAGGGTTACAGCGAAGGACTGAACTCCTTTATTGAAACTGTTGATGCACGCAATCAGCTGACAGCTGCCGAACTTTCAGTAAGACTAAACCTCTATCGCGTGCTTGCCGCAGAAGCCAACCTTGAGCGTGAAACAGCCTCCTATCCATTAAACTGATCAGAAAAAAAGAATCTTAATCATATGAAGAAATCCATTTACCTACTCTTGAATGCGCTTGTTCTATTGGCCTGCAGCAAACCTGCTGAAACCCTGAAAACCCAGCCTTCTTCCACAGATGCAGTACCCGTGAAGATTCAGTCCATCACGGCAGAGGAATTAATTCCGGTGGTACAGACATCCGGGCTTTTCACGACCGACGATGAAACTTTTCTTTCCTTCAAAACCGGAGGTGTTATTGAAAAAGTGTTTGCAAAAGAAGGTGATGCTGTTCGTAAGGGGCAGCTGCTGGCCACGCTCAACCTCACGGAGATTGAAGCACAGGTTGCACAGGCAAAGCTTGCCTATGAAAAAGCAAAGCGTGACCATGCGCGGGTTGAAAATCTATTCCGAGACAGCGTGGCAACACTGGAACAATTTCAAAATGCACGCACCGGTCTGGAGGTTGCATCCAGACAACTGGAAGCTGCAAGCTTTAATAAATCCTATTCTGAAATTCGTGCCATCGGAAACGGGTTTGTATTGAGGAAACTGGCCAGCGAAGGTCAGGTTATTGCTCCGGGCGCCCCGGTTTTTATTACCAATAGCGCAGGCCACGGGCGCTGGATTCTAAGGGCCGGCGTGAGCGACCGTGAATGGGCAGCCATTCAGATCGGTGATGTTGCCTCTGTCACAACAGATGCACGCCCCGGAGAATCCTTTGATGCAAAGGTCACACGAAAGTCAGAAGGTGCTGATGTCATGAGTGGCTCGTTCACCATAGAGCTCACTATAAAAAATGCACGCGGTCTGGCAAGCGGTCTGTTTGGAAAAGCAACCATCCGCACCTCACGCAAACAGAAAGCATGGAAAATACCATATCAGGCACTTCTGGACGGAGATGGAAGGTCAGGCTTTGTTTTTATCACCAATGATGATAAGACTGCAAAGCGCGTAGCTGTTGTGGTTGACCGAATTGAAAAGGACCATGTAGTGATCGTGAGCGGACTGGAACAACAGAGATCACTGATTGTCAGTGGCAGTGCGTACCTGAAAGACGGATCCCCTATCCGCTTGGAACCCTAAAACTTACGAATCCAACTATTTGAAGAGTTGATATGAAAATTTCAGATTACGCAGTTAAGAATTACCAGTTCACACTTGTGATCTTCCTGATGGTGGTGGCCCTGGGCATTACAACCATCCTCAACATGCCCCGTGCGGAAGATCCTGAACTGAATTCTCCAAAGTTTACGATTGTAGTCATTTTTCCCGGCACCAGTCCTGAAGACATAGAAGAACTGGTAGCCGAACCCATTGAACGGGAGATTTCTCAACTTGAAAACATCAAGCGCATCAAAACCTCACTGAGCGATGGTGTCATGGTCATTCTGGTAGAGTATGAATACGACAGTGATGTAGAAGAAAAATATTCGGAGCTGGTGCGGGAAGTAAACGCAATTCGTGGTGAATTACCCACCAATTTAGCAAGCATCGAAGTGCGTAAGGTGACACCAACAGATGTGAACATCATCCAGCTTGCTTTGGTTTCAGAAAATGCCTCGCGTGAAGTTTTAAAATTTCAGGCCGAAGCCTTGCAGGAGAGACTGGAGCAGCTCAGGCAACTTAAGAAAGTGGAAGTGCACGGCCTGCCTGATCCTATTGTGCGGGTGGATCTGAAACTGGAGAAGATGGCGCAGTTACGACTTCCACTGGAAGCTGTGCTGGGCAGTCTGCAGAGTGAAATCGCCAACATCCCCGGAGGAAGCGTGAATGCAGGGACCAAATCTTTCAACATCAAGACCAGCGGGAACTACAGAAATGTTGATGAGATACGCAAGACGGTGGTGTATTCAGCTAATAGCCGCAACATCACACTCGGAGATGTTGCAGAAGTGTATTCAGGATTTTCGGAAGAAAATCATATCACGCGTATTAACGGACATCGCTGTGTACTGGTAACTGCGGCACAGAAGCCCGGAGAAAATATTACCAAAACACAGAAAGCATACCTGCCTGTCATTGAAGCATTCAAAAGTCAGTTACCCAATAACATAGATCTGGTACTTTCTTTTGATCAGGCAGAGAATGTGAACAAACGACTTGGCGGATTGGGTATAGACTTTGCGATCGCCATATTACTGGTGGCCATCACCTTGTTGCCTTTGGGTCAGCGGGCAGCACTTATTGTGATGATTTCCATTCCGCTTTCGCTTGCAATAGGTATTGTTCTGATGAATGCGCTCGGATTCAGCCTGAATCAGCTCAGCATTGTTGGACTGGTAGTGGCGCTCGGGCTGCTGGTGGACGACAGTATTGTGGTAGTTGAAAACATTGATCGCTGGCTGCGGGAAGGACATTCAAGGCTTGAAGCAACTCTTAAGGCTACACAGCAAATCGGTATTGCCATTATAGGCTGTACTGCCACATTGATCATTGCATTCCTTCCCCTAGTTTTTCTGCCGGAAGCTTCCGGAGAATTTATCCGCAGTCTCCCTATAGGCGTAATAACCTCGGTACTTGCCTCCATGATTGTATCACTCACCATCATACCATTTCTTTCCAGCCGCCTGCTTAAAGAAACACACGGCCATCCGGAAGGCAACATTTTTATGCGCGGACTGAAGAAGCTTATCCACGGAAGTTACTCGCTTATTCTGGACAAGGCCCTTGCAAAACCCTGGTTGACCCTTGCCATTGCAACAATGATATTCATTGGGTCGTTACGATTGTTTCCTGTAATTGGATTCAGCCTCTTCCCTGCCAGTGAGAAGCCACAGTTTATGGTTGAGATCTCTACTCCGTTGCAATCCAATCTCGATTACACCGACAGCGTGACGCGGCAGGTGGAAAAAGAATTGAGCGCGCAACCGGAAGTAGCTTATCATACTGCCAATGTCGGAAAGGGAAATCCGCGTATTTACTACAATGTGATACCTGAAAACGAACGCTCAGACTATGCACAAATCTTTGTTCAACTTCGTTC
>JBMTCO010000154.1:0-4997 GCA_049430945.1 Cyclobacteriaceae bacterium | reverse complement strand
GCGTACTCAACATCAGGATTTCCCTTAAGTATCTGGATAGCTTCCATCGTTCCGAAACCCGACTTCGCAAGGATCAGCGTGCCAACTTCCTCCCCGCTACGCGCATCATGTGATTTCATTGCTGAAGTGCTGATATTTTCTATCAATTCACCCCTTATCAGGTTAAGAACATCAAGAGAAACACGTGAACCGGTGGAACCACTTGATTTGATTTTAATCAGCAACTCACCGGGTACATAATTTGTGGCCTGTGAAGTGCTTTGATTGATGATCTCCTGTCGATTGAATTCCTCCGTACATGATCCAAGGAACAACATGGCTGCAACCATCGCCGATCCGAACGTAAATTTAATTTTCATAAATAGAACATTTTGGTTGAACAAGTCCACAAGTTAGCCACATGAATACCTTGAATCAACAAAAACCACAACCTTCAGGCCTTTTTCAAAGACATTTTTATTTTTGTCCCATTTTGGGACTCAATTTTTTAAAGTATTAAAGTACTGAATTTCAATTAGATAGATACATCTGGAAAAAGTCACTAAATAACCTGATATTGACGGAATGAAACCATTAATCAGTGAAGACTTCCTCCTCTATAATGAAACAGCACGCCGGCTCTACCACCACTACGCAGCAGACCTCCCCATCATAGACTATCACTGCCACCTTCCGCCCGCTGATATAGCCAAAAACCGCCGGTTTCAAAACATCACACAAATCTGGCTGGAAGGCGACCACTACAAATGGAGGGCGATGAGGGCGATGGGGATCAATGAACACTATATCACCGCAACAGCGCCGGATGAAGAAAAATTCAGGAGGTGGGCCACCACGGTACCGCATACCCTTCGCAATCCGCTGTTTCACTGGACGCATATGGAACTACTGCGATACTTCGGCATCCATGAAATGCTGAGTGAAAAAAATGCAGATGAGATTTTCAGTCATTGCTCCGGGATGCTGCAAAATCCTTCACACTCGGTCCGCGGTCTTCTCAGTCAAATGAAAGTTGAAATGGCGGGCACCACCGACGATCCGACAGATGATCTGAATAATCATAAGGCCATCGCTGCCTTAGATTCTGACATTAAAGTACTTCCCTCCTTCCGTCCTGATCCTGTGCTTGCCACGCACGACCCAATAGCTTTGCGTGATTACACTGAAAAACTGGCCGCGGCTTCCACTACAACCATCAAAAATTATGATGACCTACTGAGCGCTCTTCAAAACCGGATTGACTTTTTCAACTCCAACGGCTGCATACTCTCAGATCACGGACTTGAATATATTCCAGCTCCTGACGAAAATGCAGAAACAGAAGCTCCTAAACTCTTCCTTAAAACACTGAATGGTCAATCGCTTTCGCATTCAGAACAGGGCAATCTCAAATTTGATTTGCTCTTGCAGCTTGGGAAGATGTACCACGCCAAAGGCTGGACGCAGCAGTTTCATCTCGGAGCAATCCGCAATACAAACCCACGGATGATGCGACAGCAGGGAGCCAACAGAGGCTACGATAGCATAGGAGATTTTCAGCAGGCACCGGGCCTGAGCAAACTGCTTGGTCTGCTTGATGAAACAGATGAATTACCCAAAACCATTTTATACAATCTCAACCCGGCCGATAACGAACTGTTTGCGTCCATGGCAGGTAATTTCAATGACGGCAGTATAAAAGGTAAAATCCAGTATGGGTCCGGATGGTGGTTCCTGGATCAGAAAAATGGAATGGAAAACCAGATCAATGCCCTTTCAAACATGGGACTGCTGAGCAACTTTATTGGTATGCTGACAGATTCAAGAAGTTTTCTCTCCTATCCCAGACATGAATATTTCAGAAGAATCTTATGCAACCTGATCGGTCGCGATATTGAAAACGGAGAACTGCCCGGCGATGAAAAACTGTGTGGAAATATGATCCGCAACATCTGTTATTACAACGCAAAAAGTTATTTCGGACTTTGAAGAGGTCTGCCGGAAGGAAAAGTCTTTTTAAATAATTCCCGGATTCCTTCCTTATCAAGCCCGGAAGCTCTTCCACTTTGCAAAAGCGTACGGCCTGTGAATTCTTCGCTTAGCGGATAGCGGAGAACAAAATCCGTGCTCTGCAGCGGCTCCATTGAATTCCAGCCGGGCCTGATCCCAAACCTGAGGTTAGTGAAGAAATATTCAATACGACCATCTATATGATCCGAAGTAATCAGCCAGTCGTTGCCGGAAAAATTCAACAAAATGTTCAGTTCATTATTTTCGGAAAACAAACCGGCATATCGCTTTTTGGCAGATATGAATTGAAGCCTGATCGGATTTTGCTTTTCAAATACAGAACGGTAGCCTATAAAAAATCCGCTGTCCGAAGGGATGGCCGCAAACCATAATAGACTACTGAAAGGCATGGGGGTGATCAGGATTTGTCCATCCCCGACTTGTTTTAATTCCTGCCTCTGCTCTAATGAACTCATTATACGCTCCTTCATAAAAAAAGCAGTCATCAGAAAAAGTATACACCAGAGCATGGAGAGAAAAGGGATCATCCGGGCTCTTGCATCCTCTTTTCGGAGAACCAGCAAAGCAATAATTCCTGCAGCGGGTCCCAGAGTAAACAATGGATCCGCCACATATAATGAATGAAACGATATCCTGCGGTCATCAAACGGAAGGAACCACGCCGTACCATAGGCGTTGAATGCATCCAGCACATCGTGGATTATCAATTGAACCAGCGTAAAACCAAGCCAGAATCCGGGGGAACGATCAAGTGACTTTGAATGAGGCAACCAGGAAGAAAGAAACAAAGCAAAAAGTAAGGCAAACAAAAAACTGTGACTGAATCCGCGATGAGCCACCAGCGCTTCCGCAGGCGACATCCATAAAGCTGTCACGACATCCAGGTCCGGAACAACCTGAATCAATGCACCTGTAAACATCATTCGCTGTGTTTTTTCGGGGGGACTAAACGCAGCCCCTGCCAACCCGCCAATAAGTAAATGAGTTATTGTTTCCAGCTTTAATCCGGGAATCTTCAGATGGTCAGACTATACCCGGTTGATCTCAAAAAAAGCGAACAGAAACTTCAATTTTTATGATGAAAAATCTGTTGCTTCAAAATCTATGGCATCAGAATATCGCGAGACACTTATAATTTTAAAACCTCTGATCAGGCTAAAGGTGGCAGCAGTCCTTTGTGATTGCAGTCACCAAGGTTCAAAGTAAGGATTAATACCTTTACGCTCGCAAATGGAAATCACAGGATATATAGCCTCCCTGCTTATGGGAATATTACTTGGACTTATTGGTGGCGGCGGATCCATTCTGACTGTTCCGATTCTGGTGTATCTGTTTGGAATCAGTCCCTCGCTATCTACGGCCTATTCACTTTTTATCGTGGGCGTGACGTCACTTGCAGGGTCATTCAGTCATTTTAAAAAAGGGAATGTCAATCTGAAAATGGCATTGATTTTTGGGGTGCCATCACTGATAAGCGTTTTTCTGGTGCGGCTGATTGTACTTCCTGCCATACCTGTACAAATATTTTCAACCGGAACCATCACACTTTCAAAGGACACCTTCATTCTGGTATTATTTGCTGTGCTTATGGTCCTTGCGGCCTGGTCTATGATTCGGCCGGATTCAAAGGCGGAGGCATCAGAGCCTGTTGTCCTGCGTCCGGGATTAATCATTGCCGAAGGGGTGCTGGTTGGAGGACTCACAGGACTTGTCGGCGCGGGCGGAGGGTTTCTGATCATTCCGGCGCTGGTTATTTTAACAGGCATGAAAATGAAAGAGGCTGTAGGCACTTCATTACTGATTATCACCATGAAATCTCTGATCGGATTTCTGGGTGATGTGCCGAAAACTTCCGGAATAGACTATAGTTTCCTTATATTCTTTACAGTCTTCGCCGTTGCCGGCATTCTGATTGGGAGTAATCTGAGCAAAGTAATTGATAACAGAAAGCTCAAGCCTGGGTTCGGATGGTTTGTTCTTGTGACAGGAGTTCTAATTCTTATAAAGGAAATATTTTTCAATCAAGGTCATTAAAAGTTTCTCAGGAGCAACCCGGGATTTTTTTAATTAAAAAAGGATTAATTTTACAGCTAAATGAAAGAATCAGAAAACGATAAAAGAGCAGAGAATAAATTTGAATCTAAACTTGATTGTACGGGAATGAATTGCCCGCTGCCTTTAATAAAAACTTCTCAGCATATAAAAAAATTATCACCCGGCAGTATTCTCGAAGTAATCTCCACCGACCCCCGGTCAAAAGATGACCTGAGCACATGGGCAAGGCAAACCGGAAATGAAATGGTGAAAACTGAGGAGAATGAAAGTATGATTCGATTTTATATCCGTAAAAAAAACCATCACTAAATGCCCACAAGATTAGCCTTATTTGCCTCAAGAGGAACACTGGATCAGGCCTATCCTCCGTTTATGCTGGGTACAGGAGCCGCGGCCATGGACTGGGAGGTAGGAATATTCTTCACTTTTTATGGTTTAAACCTCGTAAAGAAAGATCTTGAACTTCAGGCCACCCCAATCGGAAATCCTGCCATGCCCATGAAAATGCCTTTCGGTCCGAAAGCGTTTCAAGATATCAACTGGCCATTTCCCAATCTCATTACTTCCACCATTCCGGGGTTTGATTCTCTTACAACCTCATTGATGAAGCAGTCATTTAAAAACAAGGGCGTGGCTTCCATTCCTGAACTCCGGCAGGCTGCCATTGATCTTGGTATCAAATTGATTGCCTGTCAGATGACCATGGATGTTTTTGGGCTTACAAAAGATGATCTGATCCCTGAAGCCGAAATCGGCGGAACAGCATCATTCCTTGAATTCGCTTCAAAGGCAGATGTAAGCCTTTACATCTGACCCACAAAGCAGGCCGAAAGCTGAAATCCGGGAATTTCTCTAATTTTGTATTCTTAATGCAAAAGATCAGGAAAATAACGGCACTTCTGCTGGCAATTTTAACACTTGCCTCATCAAGT
>JBMTCO010000153.1:0-5010 GCA_049430945.1 Cyclobacteriaceae bacterium | reverse complement strand
CTGGCATCATTTTCTCGACTTTCTCTGGCTTTTCAGGCTTTTCAGGTTTCTCAGGACAATCAATATGAAAAGCCTTTAGATTCCTGATAAAATCACTGACTCTTATCCAGATATTGTTTTCATCTGAACGAGCCTCCTGCTCAGTCATAAATTTAAATGGTGCAATGGAATCTGCAGAACCCTTCAAACTAAAGAATAAAAACCGCTCAAGATAGCCTCCCGGATTAGACCTGCGTGCATTAGGCTTTTTGGCTTTAAATGATCCCTGGATACCAATTGCAAGCGAAGTCAATCGTTGCTGTCCGTCAAGAAGTGCCCAATAATCAGTATGAGTAGTCGCCTCAGTTCTTGGCTGCTGCCAGTTTCCGTCGGCAGCTGAATACTGATTGTTGATTTCATAGAAAGTGTAATTGCCAATTTCATGCTCCTCCACCTGCCAGACCAGAAAGGACCCGATTGGATATCCGTGGAAGAGGGAATCAAAGAGTTTCTCAATTTTCCCCATATCATTCCAGACAAATTTTCGCTGGATGGCCGGAAGGCAAATTGAATGGGTTTCAATCTTTCTCAGGACGTTTAGAAGAGTTTCGCGTTCGTAGGACATAGAGCATTAGAAGAAGTAGACGTAAAGAAAAAAACCCGGAGCGTGCCCGGGTTTTGATTGTACTCCGTACGGGAATCGAACCCGTGTTATCAGAATGAAAATCTGACGTCCTAACCCCTAGACGAACGGAGCATTCAGCTTAACAGTCATTCGGTTTTACCCGCACTTCCGTCAAATGAGCCGCAAATATAGGCTAACAGTCATTTTTTGCAAGTTGCAGGGAGATATTTTTAAAAGGTTATCAATAATATCATGTTGGTATTAAGGCCCTATGGCCTATTTTTGCGGCCTGATAAAAATAAAATCATCATGACTAAAATAGGCATCAATGGTTTCGGTCGCATCGGAAGACTTGCTTTCCGCGCCGCCGTTAACCGCCCCGACATCGAAATAGTCGGTATCAACGACCTGGTGGATCCGGAATACATGGCTTACATGCTTAAATACGACAGTACGCACGGCCGCTTCAACGGCACTGCCGAGGCTAAAGACGGAAACCTGATCGTAAACGGAAAAACCATCCGCGTCACAGCAGAAAAAGACCCCGCAAACCTGCGTTGGTCTGAAGTCGGAGCTGAAATCGTAGTTGAATCAACCGGCCTTTTCCTGACACAGGCAGATGCCCAGAAACATATCGCCGCAGGCGCCAAAAAGGTTGTCATGTCCGCACCTGCAAAAGATGACACACCCACTTTCGTAATGGGTGTCAACCATAAAAACCTTACTGCACAGCATACCATCGTTTCAAATGCTTCCTGCACCACCAACTGTCTGGCCCCGCTGGCAAAGGTGCTGCACGATAACTTCGGAATCGCCGAAGGTCTCATGAGCACGGTACACGCAGTAACTGCCACACAAAAAACAGTCGACGGCCCGAGCGCGAAAGATTGGCGCGGCGGTCGCGGTGGTTATCAGAACATCATCCCAAGCTCCACAGGCGCTGCAAAAGCAGTAGCATTGGTTATCCCCGACCTGAAAGGTAAACTGACCGGCATGTCGTTCCGCGTTCCCGTGGCCGATGTGTCTGTGGTTGACCTCACAGTCCGCCTGGAAAAGCCTGCCTCTTATGAGGATATCAAAAAAGTAATGAAAGCAGCCGCCGAAGGTGAACTGAAAGGAATCCTGGGCTATACGGAAGATGAAGTGGTATCGTCAGATTTCATCGGAGATGCACGCACTTCCATTTTTGATGCCAAGGCAGGAATTTCCCTGAACAACAATTTCGTGAAAGTTGTTTCCTGGTATGACAACGAGTGGGGTTACAGCAACAAGCTGATTGACCTGGTACAGGAACTCGCTAAAAAATAAGAACCAGGCGCACTGATTATATCCTTAATCTGTCGCTAAATAAAAGACCGAAGGAATCCTTCGGTCTTTTTTATTTTTGCAATCCACGGTAATAGAAAATGAACACTGCCTTCAGCGAAAAAATCTTTCTGGAGAACCTGGCTCAGACCTCACCCTTTCCGTTCAAAATTCCTGTTGAACGGGCAGAGGGCGTCTGGCTCTACGGACCGGAACCGGAACAAAAACGATGGATGGATTTCATTTCAGGAATCGCCGTGGCCAATGTCGGTCACCGGCATCCGAAGGTAGTGGCTGCCATCAAGGAGCAGGTGGACCGTCATCTGCATGTAATGGCTTATGGAGAGTACATTCAGTCAGCATCAAATAAGCTGGCAGAAAAACTTTCAGAATTATTACCTCCCTCACTGAACTGCACTTACCTGGTCAATTCAGGAACAGAGGCAAATGAGGGCGCCCTGAAACTTGCAAAACGAATTACCGGCCGGACAGAAATTATTTCCTTTCACCGTTCGTATCACGGAAGCACACACGGATCACTCAGCGTTTCAGGTAACGAGGTGAAAAAAAATGCTTTCCGTCCACTGATACCGGATGTAAGGTTCATTCATTTCAACAAGCCGGAGGACCTTCAATACATCACGAATAAAACAGCTGCAGTAATCGTTGAAACCATTCAGGGAGATGCAGGCGTAAGAATCCCTGACATCAGTTGGATGCAGGCACTCAGGAAACGTTGTGATGATACCGGTGCCATACTCATTCTTGATGAGATTCAGTGTGGTATGGGCAGGACCGGAACACTCTTTGCATTTGAACAATTCGGCATCGTACCTGATATCCTTACGATTGCCAAAGCTTTTGGTGGAGGTCTGCCCATAGGCGCATTTATCGCCTCCACGGAGCGGATGGCCCTGCTCACTCATAATCCAATGCTAGGTCATATCACCACTTTCGGAGGAAATCCGGTGTGTGCCGCTGCAGCACTTGCCACGCTTGAGGTACTTTCCGCACCGGACCTTTTGAACAGCGTGGAAGAAAAAGGGAAACTTATTGAATCACTGATTGCACATCCGAAAATAAAAGAGATCCGCCGCAATGGAATGATGTTTGCAGTAGACTTTGAAAGTGATGCCACCGTTAAAAAAATCGTGGACTATGCACTTGAAAACGGAGTGATCTGCTTCTGGTTCCTCTCCCACCCCGCAAGTTTTCGCATTGCGCCACCACTGACCATCACGGAAGATGAAATCAGATTCGGCTGTGAGGTAATCCGCAGGGCTATTGATCAGGCTTAGAAAATTCCAATGCCTGAAAAATTACCTGGAAGCAAGAAATTTATTCCAGTCCTCCAGCTGAGCATTTTTGACCACTCTCGGAAATTTATTCTGTCCGCCCGACTTACCCTTTGAGGAGAGATACTTATAAAAAACCTCTGTAGGCAAAATTTCTACAATAACCTCCTGCAGTGCGGCAATCCGTTCAATAGCATAATCATCATTAAGCACCTGTAAATGATGATCGAGCCTGTCTCTTAATTTCTGAGCATCAACCGCTCCATCGCAACCGATATACCACTTATGCGCAAAAAGTGATTTATGCGGAATGCCTGCAACTGTAAATTCAGGAATGGAAATATTAAACTCCTCCGAAACCAGCTGAATGGCCTTGTTCATGTTGTCAACAGACAAATGCTCACCGCACAGACTCAGAAAATGTTTGGTTCTTCCTGAAATTATAATCTCTGCTTCTGCTACAGAAGTAAAGCGGATGACATCACCAATCAGATAGCGCCATGCACCTGCGCAGGTTGACATTACGAGTGCATAATCCTTTCCCTCCTGAACCTCCTCGATCATGGAGGTCTTTGCATTGGCTTTTACTTCGCCGTTCTCATTGAAATTTTCTTCATCAAATGGAATGAATTCAAAAAAAATCCCGTTGTCAAGAACAAGCTTCATCGTCCGTCTGCCCGGAAAAGCCTGATATGCTATAAAACCTTCCGAGGCAAGGTAGGTCTCAATGTAATGGATTGGTTTGCCAAGTAATTTTTCAAATCCTTTCCTGTACGGATCAAACGAAACACCACCATGCACATAGGCCTGAAGGTTAGGCCATATCTCGTGAATGTTTTTGAGCTTGTGGTTTTCAAGTATTTTTTCAATCAGTATCTGAATCCATGCAGGCACACCAACAATAATGGTGATGTTCCATTCCTTTGCCTTTTTAGCAATGTCCATCAGTTTGGATTCCCAGTTACGATTTCGGGCAATCTCCTTACCCGGTTTATAAAAATGCTGAAACCAGAATGGAAGTCTGGCAGCCTGAATACCGCTGAGGTCTCCTTCAAAATAACTGCCGCGCCTGTTCAAATGGGTACTGCCTCCGATCATTAAAATACCGCCTTCAAAAAAATGATAAGGAAGATCATACCGGGAAAGAGATACAATCTGCCGGATACTGGTGCGCTGAATGGCCTTGGTCATTTCGCGCGTGACCGGAATATATTTTGAAGATGCCTCGCTGGTGCCGGAACTCAAAGCAAAGTATTTTGTCCTCCCAGGCCAGGAAACGTGTTTGCCCCCCTGCAGTGAAAACTGCCACCATTCGCGGTGCATCTTGTTATAATCATGTAAGGGAACAGCCGACCTGAAAGACTGATAGAAATCGATATAACCTTTTCTGAATGAACCCAGGATTTTCTTGAAGCCGTAATAAGTTCCGAATTCAGTATTTCGTGCTTCAAAAAGCAACTTGCGCAGTTCATCCTTCTGAAGTTCCAGTGGGGACGAAAACTCCTCCCGGAAATTCTCCCGCAGCTTAAGACCTTTTTTTATCAGGGCACCTAAAATCGCCATATTTGCAATTCAAAAAACTGATTTAACGCAAAACCACCCGCAAAGTTAGGATGATCGCTGAAACCCTGAACCGGCTCCGTAATGAACTGACACCATACAAGTGCCGGCTCATCGCTGTAAGTAAAACGCAACCGGTAGAAAAAATCCTCGAAGCCTATGAATCCGGACAGCGGTTATTCGGTGAAAACAAGGTTCAGGAACTCACGGTAAAACATACTCAACTGCCTGCTGATATCGAGTGGC
>JBMTCO010000152.1:0-5167 GCA_049430945.1 Cyclobacteriaceae bacterium | reverse complement strand
CTGATTGAAATCAAAGTCCCTATTACACTGCCCTACCCTGTTCAGGAAGGGATAGTTGAAAAACGATCAGGTACTTTCACCCATGAGGGTCAGAGTTTTTCAATCGTTAAGCAGAAATATGAGAATGATGTGCTGACCGTATGGTGTTACCGCAACATTGAAGTTGAAAAAATCCGCAACATTGAAACAGCGATTGACCATAATTCAACTGAAGGTAAATCAGAAAATGCCGCCCTCTCTATTCAATCAAAAATATCACAGGACTTTCTCTCTGATTATATCAGCATTGTAAAAGTTTCAGACGGATGGATTCGGACAATAACAAAAAACGAATCTGTACCCGCCCTTCAGACTGTCAGCAGGGAACCTGCTTATAACCCGCCCGGACTTATCGGATAAACATGAATACTGCTGACCGGACAACATTCCGGAAAGGTTTCGGTATTTAAAGGACACCCCGTTCTTAACGGCTTGTCGGTATATAGTTTATCCAACTCATGCAACTATTATGAAAAAATTTTACCTGCACCGGCAAGGTGGTGCAGTATCTGATTATATAAGTCAGATATCTGTTTCAAAAGGCCGGAAATCAATACTCAGACTTTTATTAAGCCTGATAACTTTATTGTCTTTTGTCGGAAATGCGCAGACAGATATCGACGCGTTGATGATGAAAAAAAATGAACTGTGTGCCGGCGTTATGTACACGGCAAGCAGCTGGAACACCTATTGGGAAGGGACTCTTGAAAGAGAAAACCAGAACCTGGGGACAGTAAGCACAAATATGTTTGCAGCCATGGGTAACTTCGGGGTTCATAAAAATCTGAATCTGCTGTTTGGACTTCCCTACATTCAAACCAAAGCCACCGGAGGAACTCTTAAAGGATATAATGGTGTTCAGGATTTGAGCCTGTGGGCAAAATGGCGTGCCCTGAATCTGAAACAGGGCAATCGGCATGCACAGGCCTTTGCACTGGGCGGGTATTCACTGCCGGCCTCAGACTATGTAGCCGATTACCTGCCACTGTCAATCGGAATGCAAAGCAAAAATGTATATCTCCGCGCCATGACAGATCTGAAATACAAAACTTGGTTTCTCACCTTCAGCGGCACTTATATCAACCGGAGCAACATCACCATTGAGCGGGAAGCCTACTACACAACTGAAATGGTCTATTCAAATAAAGTTGCAATGCCGGATCAGTCGCAGCTAAATCTGCGCATTGGATACCGCGGAAAAGAACTGATTGTTGAGTGGATTACCGACCGCGTGACAACACTTGGTGGATTTGATATCACCCGAAACAACATGCCTTTTCCATCAAACAGAATGAATATGATAAGGACAGGATTTCAGGTAAGATATGAACCTGAAAAATTGAAGGGATTAACTTTCTATGCATCTGCCGGTAAGATACTGGAGGGCCGGAATGTCGGAAAGGCTGCATCGTATTCCACAGGTGTCTTTTATATCCTGAATTTTTCTAAAAAAGAAACTGATCACACTGAAAGCACTTCAAGATGAAAACAATTTACCTGATTATATTTTTCGGATTTTTTCTGATCATCACTTCCTGTAATGAAGAACTGACAGGAGAAAATCTTGAGTTCCCATCCCTGATACCGGACAATGCCGATGTTAATGCGGGAACCTGGAAGCCGGTATTATTGAATTCAAAAACAGATTTTCCTGTACCTGCTCCGGCGGCGGTTACCTCAAGCGAATACCTCGAGCAGGTGAATGAGGTGAAATCTTGGCAGAAAGAATTAACCGTATCTGAAAAAGATCTTTTGAAATACTGGGGGGCCGGGGCCGTACTCAGATGGAACGAGATCATGCGTGAACTGGTGGCAAAGCACAACCGGCCACCGGTAGAAAATGCAGATGGTACCTACCCGACTCCGTTGGCCTCAAATCCGCTCGCCTATCCGACATTTCCTTTTGCCAATCCTCCCTATGCCGCGCGTGCGTATGCTTATGTAAGCGCTGCACAATACGACGCGCTGGTGGCAGCATGGCACTACAAACAGGTTTACAACCGACCGGGGCCGGGTGCAGTCGATCCCACGGTCAAGCAACTTCTTCCTGCTTCAACACTGCCCTCCTATCCTTCGGAAGATGCAGTGGTGGCAGGTGTATCTGTGGAGTTACTTAACCTGCTGTTTCCCGGTGATCAGGATTTCATTCGTATGAAGGCGGAGGAGCACCGTCGTGTACGATTGCTCAGCGGTGCCAATGTCCGCAGTGATCTTGACGCGGGTGAACAACTTGGTAAAGCTGTTGCATCCGTATTCATAGCTCGCGCACGCACCGATAAGGCAGGGGCAGCAGTAGGAATTTCAAACGGCATCAATAAATGGGAAGAGTTTCAGCAATCTGCAGTAGCGAGAGGAGAAATTTCCTGGGTCAGTCAGGATGCTCCAAAGCGCCCTCCGATGTTGCCTTACTTTGGAAGGGTAAAAGCATTTCTGTTTGACTCTGCAACGATGGTCAATCAGATCCGTCCGCCGGCACCGCCGTCAACAAATTCTGAACAGTTTAAAAAAGAAATTGAGGAGGTACTCTGGTACAGCAGGAACCCGACACGCGAGCGTTTTCGCATTGTTAATTTTTGGGCTGACGGCGTTGGGACATACACCCCTCCTGGGCACTGGAATGCCATAGCTGCTGAAGAGATGGTTAAGCTGAACTGGAGTGAGGTACGCTGGGCCCGTGCAATGGCACTGTTGAATATTTCCATGATGGATGCCGTCATTGCATGCTGGGATGCCAAGTTTTACTATTATAATCCCCGGCCTTCGCAGGTGAATCCGGAAATCAAAACTCTGACGGGCCTTCCTAATTTCCCCGCCTATATTTCAGGACATTCTACCTTCAGCGGTGCTGCAGCAACCATTCTTGGATTTCTGATTCCTGAGAAGGCATCAGAGTTTGAAGCCCTGGCATATGAAGCCTCCCTGTCGAGATTATATGGTGCCATCCATTATCGCAGCGATTGCGAAAAAGGCCTTGAAACCGGACAAAAGATCGGGGCGCTGGCAATCCAAAAAGCGCTGGTGGATGGGGCAGGAGGCCTTTGACCTCTCAAGATTCTAAAAAATTCCTAACTTTATGGTTATTCAAAAAAACCAAACCATCATGAAAAAGAAAAACCTCTTTGCCATGCTTCTCGTGACACTGTTTTCCGCTGCAGTGGTAATGTCCTGCGGTAAGAAAGCTGAATCAACTGAAGAAGCTACTGAACAGACTGAAGCTCCTGCAGACTCTGCCGCGAGCGAACACCCCTCTGAGCATCCTACGGAACATCCTTCAGATACTACTCAGAACTAAGGACTTGTTCAATCTGCCCCTGAACGCAGGAAGGTAAATGTGGTTTGGGCTTTAACCTCATTGCCGTCGACCTCCAGTACAGGGTATGCCATAAAGTTTACAGGCCCGGACTTTGGTCCGGGCTTTATTTTTAAATCCCGGCCACGGCTGAATTCAATTCTGTTTGCCGGATGATGACCGAAGTAATATGTTGCCAGTGCGGTGTATTTATTTGCTTCACTGATGTCTACAGGCCACCATTTTCCATCTGCATAAAACTCCGCCCAGCAGTGATATCCGTCAATGCCTCCGTCATTCCTGTCCGAAGGGATTGAGGCGCCAATCGCAAACCGTGCAGGAATTCCTATAGACCTTGCAAGTGAAATGAAGTATGAATGAAACTCAGAACAATTTCCGGTTTTTATATCGCAGGCATAATTGGAATCACCTCCTCCATAGTTTCCGAACTTCATATACCGCATATTGTCAATCACATAATCATACAGGGCGCGTGCTTTCATAAGATCGCCGGCACTTTTTCCTTTGATGGCACCCCGCGCAATCTCCTCAAACCTTCCACCTACCGGCATCGTTGCGTTCGCTTTCAGAAATCGTTCTTTATCAAGGGATTTTTCTTCTGATGGTCCTCTTTCTTTTCGGCTGACTTTAAAACTTATTCTGATGGAGTCCTTGCTGTGCCGGGGAAGTAATTCAGCAAAAAAAATATTGTTCCCAAACTCTTCGTCCCTCAGAATCTGGTGGGCAACAGGAGAAGCAATTGATTTGATTTCTACCGACTGATATTCATCGGAAGATGCCACCGGCAGCCATATCCGCGCTTCGGATTTTATTTCAGGTAAAGTAACATGATAAAAGAATTCAAAGGAGTCCTCGCCTTCAATCACGCCCAGTAATCCGGTAGTAGCCTCTTTCATGGGAAGGCGATACCATGTTTTGTCGGCCTTTTGTTTCCAGGCATAAAAAGGTTTGCCATTGAGTTTGTGAACCGTTGTTTCGGTAACAACCATATTTCCGGGATTGCCTTTCATGAAAAAGTCAACATCATAGACATCTCCTGAGATATCGGCCAGGTCAACGCAGGCAAACTGCCGACCGGGCCCGAGGCTTGAAAGGTATTCCGTGTGAACGCGCACCAGCTTCATTTTATAGGTCTTACCGCTGTCGGTAACAATAAAGTATCCTTTATCTTCTTCCGTCTTTTTTGCGATGTAAGCCTTAATTCCTTCTTCAATTTCTGCGATGGTAGCCTTTCGTACCGGTGCACTTTGTTGTTTCTGTTCCGAAGGCCGGCATGCAGTCATGACTAAGACAAAAACAATGAATAAGCGAATAGCCATAATTATTTTAATTGATAAAAACTTCCCAAGATAATAACAACATGCATCCCCTTAACATTTATTCCGGCCTGTCCTAACTCCATGAGTCCCTCCATCCTCAACCAATAATCCGACTTGAAATACGTCCTCCTTAATGTACGGAAGAGAAATATAGCTATTCATACCATTCGGCCTGCTTCCGCCACAACAAATGCCCCATAGGGGCAGCCTGTTTGTTTACAAAAAGCCATCCAAATCCTTCTGTAAATAACCCTCTCTGATCAACCATTCATCCCTGCCACCTCCATGAGTCCCTCCATCTTCAATCAATAATCCGACTTGAAATACATCCCCTTAATGCTCGGCAGAGAAATATTATTTTTCATACCATTCGGCTTGTTTACACCACAACAAATGCCCCATAGGGGCAGCCTGTTAGTTTACAAAAAGCCATCCAAATCCTTTTGTAAATAACCCTCTCTGATCAACCATTCATCCCTGCCACCTCCATGAGTCCCTC
>JBMTCO010000151.1:0-5183 GCA_049430945.1 Cyclobacteriaceae bacterium | reverse complement strand
GCGGAACTGCCTTCGGGCTTGTTCTTACCCCATGGCTTTACCTGAGGATCATTGAGAGAATCAGAGTCAAAACTTTGTTTGAAAATGTGACACCGGTAACTGCAGCAGTTACAGTTCTGGCCGTTGGTTTATTTATGTTTCCAAACAGTGTGCTCATTGAATGGAACCATAATTTTACCTTTCCCGGCCCCATGGATAAATGGGTACGCGATACCGAAGAAACTGCTGCCGCATTTACCCGCTTCCTTACTTCTTTTTCATCATTCGGGAATTATTTACTGGGCCTTCTGGTCATCGCTGTTATTCCAGCCATCGGCGAAGAGCTTACTTTCCGCGGCATGATTCAGCCTGCTGTTCAAAGGGTCACCGGGAATATACATATAGCAATCTGGGTAACAGCCGCTTTTTTCAGTGCCTTCCATTTTCAGTTTCTCGGATTCATGCCCCGGCTTATGCTCGGTGCTTTTTTCGGCTACCTGCTGGTTTGGTCAGGAAATCTGTGGCTCCCGGTCATAGCACATTTTGCAAATAATGCGATCGGTGTTACACTTATGTATCTGAACAGGATCGGCATAACTGATATTGATGCAGAGGCTCCCGATGCAGCACCATGGTCCCTTGTAATCCCGGGCACCGTATTTTTTCTGGTTCTTGCCGGATTTATCCGTAAACAATTAATAAGGAAAAGGTGAGTGCCTCGTTAAGAAAATACAACAACCTCACACAGCGCCTGATCACAGCAATGGTAGGATCAGCTGCGCTCATTGCCGCTGTTGTTTATAGCCCGTGGACTTACTTTGCCGTTTTTTTATTCATCACATTCTTCACCCTTCATGAATTCTATAAACTGTCGGGACTAGATGGCATGGTTCCGCAAAAAACCTTTGGAATCATCATAGGATTGATCATTTTCAGTGCAACTTTTTTTATTGAGTTCCAGCACATTTCCTACAGATACTATTTTCTGATTTTCCCGCTGATGTCATGCGTTTATCTTATCAAGCTTTACAAGAAGTCTGAGAAGAAACCATTTACAAATACAGCATACACCTTTCTCGGTTTGTTCTATGTTGCCGCACCCTTCGCCCTGCTCAATATTGCCGTTTTTGAAAATGGCTCGTATAATTTCGAAATCATTCTGGGCTCACTTCTGATTCTTTGGGCCAACGACACCGGTGCATACTTCACAGGATTACAATTTGGCCGCACTAAACTTTTTGAAAGAATCTCTCCAAAAAAATCATGGGAAGGCGCCATTGGCGGCGGCATTCTTGCCTTGTTGTTTGCATGGGGAATTTCAGAATTTTTTGAAACCCTAAACTTTTGGCAGTGGGTCGTTATCGGAGTAATTATTGTAATCTGCGGTGACTATGGCGATCTCGTGGAATCACACCTTAAAAGAAGTATTGAAATAAAAGACTCTGGAAATACACTTCCTGGCCATGGCGGATTTCTTGATCGTTTTGACGGATTATTAATCTCTGCACCTTTTATTGTTGCATTTCTGGAAATTTTCTGATTCTGCTGTTCGGTTTTTCAGCCATTCGAGGCAATAAGAGCCTGGAAAATGGCACCATCGCAGAATTTTTTTCTGCCTTTTGTTTTTGAATCAGTTATACCTTTCAAGTGTTAGGCTGTATTTCATTTTGTTTACCTTTGAGGCGTTTTTTAAAACCCCAAAAGCCCAATGGCATATATCGAACCGGCACCAATCATGGACAAAGAGAACCCGTTTGAAGCGATGATGTCTCGCTTTCATACGGCCTCCCAACTTCTAGGCCTTGAAGAGCAGGTCTATAATGTTTTGAAATCGCCTGCCAAGCAAGTGATTGTTTCATTGCCGGTTACTATGGACAATGGTTCTATCAAAGTTTTTGAAGGATACCGTGTTATACACTCTACAATTCTGGGTCCTTCAAAGGGCGGAATCCGTTTCGATCCTGAAGTCAACCTTGATGAGGTAAAAGCACTCGCTGCATGGATGACCTGGAAATGTGCTGTTGTTGATATTCCATATGGAGGTGCAAAAGGTGGCGTAACCTGTCAGCCCAGGGAAATGAGTCCGGGTGAAATTGAAAGGCTGATGCGTGCTTATACTCAGGCGATGAGCGATGTGTTTGGTCCCGACCAGGATATCCCTGCCCCTGATATGGGAACAGGTCCAAGAGAAATGGCATGGCTGATGGACCAGTACTCCCGTAACAAAGGCATGACCGTTTCTGCCGTTGTTACCGGTAAGCCCTTAGTCATGGGCGGGTCACTGGGCCGCACCGAAGCCACAGGCCGCGGGGTTATGGTGACCTCCATGGCGGCCATGGAGAAACTTAAGATCAATCCATTTAAAGCAACATGCGCCGTGCAGGGATTTGGAAATGTCGGCTCATGGGCTGCTCAACTCCTTGAAGAACGTGGGTTGAGGGTACTTGCTATTTCAGATGTTTCCGGAGCATATTACAACGAAAGAGGAATTGATATCAACGAGGCTCTGGCGCACCGTGATAAAAACAAAGGCTCTCTCCAAGGATTTAACGGTGCAGAAAAAATCACCAATGAAGAATTACTGACCCTGCCGGTTGACCTTCTGGTGCCTGCAGCAAAAGAAGATGTGATCACACATCACAATGCAGCAAATATCCAGGCAAAACTCATCGTGGAAGGTGCTAACGGACCTACTTCCTCAAAAGCAGACAGCATCATTTACGAAAAGGGTATCAGCGTTGTGCCCGACATCCTGGCCAATGCCGGCGGCGTAACGGTCTCCTATTTTGAGTGGATTCAAAACCGCCTTGGTTACAAGTGGACTGCAGAGCGCGTTAACCGCCGCAGTGACCGGATTATGAAGGATGCATTTGACAACGTGTATAAGGTTGCAAATGACTACAAGGTCTCCATGCGTATTGCAGCTTACATGGTTGCAATAGACAAAGTTGCCAAAACTTATAAATTCCGCGGAGGTTTCTGATATTGCAGCCCTAATTTCTGTTATCATGACAATTCACCGCGAAGGACGTACGCTTCTTTTCTCTTTGCTAATCCTATTATCTGTCGCTTGCTACGCAATCTTCTATCTTACAGGTGAAGGCCTATTGCTTAATGGAGCCATCCTGCTTTCAGTTATTTTTTATCTGATTGTTCTGCAGTTTTTCAGAAATCCTGCAGTGGTCATTGAGAAAAATGAAAAACATATTCTCGCGCCTGCAGACGGGAAAGTAGTAGTGATTGAAGAAACTACCGAGGAAGAGTATCTGAAGGACCGTCGGATTCAGGTTTCTATTTTCATGTCTCCTTTCAATGTGCATGTGAATCGAATGCCGGCGGCAGGTATCATTTCATTTTTTAAATATCATCCCGGAAAATATCTGGTAGCCTGGCATCCCAAAAGTAGCACTGAAAACGAGCGAACGACTGTTGCGGTCAGAACAAGTGGTGGTACAGAAATTCTGTTTCGCCAGATCGCAGGTGCACTCGCACGGCGCATCTGCTGGTACATTCGTGAAGGCTCAAAAACTGACCAGGGTCAGGAATTCGGATTTATTAAGTTTGGATCACGTGTTGACATATTTCTGCCGCTGAATGCCTCTATACAAGTGAAAAACGGTCAAAAGACGACAGGTGGTAAGACTGTCATTGCCACACTCCCCTGAAAATCTAATTTATATCACCCTTCGTAGTGATTTTTAACGGATAATTGGTACTTTGTACGACTTGTCTTGTCAGGTTTTTCATCCCGGATCAGGTTTTTTGCCGGATGATGAACCAAACTGGGGCAGGTAATGTTATCCTAACACCACTATGGCCTCACATCCTAACCTTCGTTTTGCGGCGAATAATCCGCAATTTTTTGCGACTGTTAACCAAAGGGTTAACAACTATTTCAAAACAAATAATATCAGCAAGCATGCTAATGGCCACATGGTAATTAAAACCATCTTCATGCTGAGTTTATATTTTACTCCCTATGCGCTGTTGCTTGGCGGAGTAATTCAGGGAAGCCTTGCAATGTGGTTCGCCTCCATCGTTATGGGCCTCGGAATGGCCGGCATTGGTCTCTCCATTATGCACGATGCAAACCATGGAGCCTATTCCTCAAAACAGTGGGTTAATGACTTAATGGGAATGACACTGAATCTGGTAGGAGGACACGCCTTCAACTGGAAGGTGCAGCACAATGTACTGCATCACACTTATACGAACGTCCACGAAGTTGATGAAGACATTAGCCCGAGAGGCGTACTGCGTATGGCCCCGGGCTCGCCCTGGAAGCCAATGCACAAATACCAGCACCTCTATGCCTGGTTTTTTTACGGCTTGCTCACTTTTGTATGGATTTTGTTTAAGGATTTTCACCGGCTGACTAAATATCAGGCCGAGGGCATGGTCGCGCGGCAAAAAACAACGGCTATGAAACAATGGACTGCTCTGCTTATCACCAAAGTAATCTACTTATTTTACATCGCTTTCATTCCGATGTACATTTTAGATCTCAGTTTCGGAACCTGGTTCATCGGATTCCTGACCATGCACTACACAAGCGGCTTTATCCTAGCCATCATATTCCAGCCTGCACATGTTATTGACGGAACTGTATACCCGGAACCGGATGACAACGGCAACCTAGAAAATAACTGGGCCATTCATCAGATGCAGACTACGACAAACTTCGCCATGGACAGCACCTGGTTTTCATGGTATGTCGGCGGACTTAACTTTCAGGTTGAACACCATATGTTCCCGCAAATCTGTCACATTCACTACCGTAAAATAGCCCCCATCCTTGAAGCTACCGCGAAGGAATTCGGTGTGCCTTACAAAAAAAAGAAGACCTTCCTTGACGCTATCATTGATCATGCGAAGATGATGAAAGTGCTGGGTGCGTCAGAAAAAGTTCAGTTTGAACCCCTGAGAGCCTGATCTGAGCAGAGATGACTTGAATGATTATCTCACGCGCTGATAAATTCCTCTTGCAGTAAATCCTCGTCGCATCAGCTTCTTCAAAGCCCTGCGGTCCGGATTAATTTCATACCGTGGTCCAAGGACGGTATCTGTTTCCGTTTTTGTAACAGGAGTAATGTGTTCAAGCATTGAAATATCTTCAGGAGCAAGCAGCTCCTCCACCATCAGTGTTCCGCCATTATGAGGATCCAGAATGCAGACCTCCCATGTTTCATCGTCAAGCCTGCGAT
>JBMTCO010000150.1:0-5175 GCA_049430945.1 Cyclobacteriaceae bacterium | reverse complement strand
GGCAAGGACAGCTGAAGATCACCTGTAAGCTGATCGGGATACAAATGTTTGGTGCAAAGCGAAATGAATAAGGGCAGCATCGCCACCGTGAGGTACAACCCTGCAGCATAAAAACATGAGCGAATGGCAGTCCGCTCCGAACCGCTTGACATCACACGCTGAAAAACATCCTGGGATGGAATGGATCCAAGACCAAGAACGGACCAAGCAGCCAGGTATGCCGTAATTTCAAAAAAATCAAATGATGGCAGGAATTTGAAATCCTTTGCTGGCACTTCATTCAGTACCACCCCCACCCCGCCGGCTTTGGAACTCATTACAACTGCAAGAGCCAGCAACCCGGCGATAATGAGAATACCCTGAATAAAATCCGTTACAGAAATGGCCCACATGCCGCCGGTATAGGTATAGAATGATACAATCACTGCAGAGATCACAACACCCATCCATGTTTCCATGCCTGTTACCACGTTCAGAATCAAACCCATGGCAACCAACTGCGCAGCAATGTACCCGAGGTATGAAGGAACAATAAAAACGCTTGCAATAAGCTCAGTGCGGGCTCCGAACCTGACCTTAAAAAAATCTCCGAGTGTCAGCAGATTCATCCTGTAAAGCTTTCGCGCGAAAAACATCCCGAACAGAAAAAGGCAAAGTGCTGCACCAAAAGGATCCTCTATAACAGAATAAAGACCGCCCTCCAGAAACTGTGAGGAAGCACCAAACACCGTTTCAGAGCCAAACCAGGTTGCAAATAATGCAGCGGTGCTCAAAACTATCGGAAGGCTGCGGCCGGCAAGCATAAAATCTCCGGAGGTTCGAACACGTCTGGAGGCGATAAAACCAATTAATACGGTCAGCGCCAGATAAATAATAATTGAAAATAGCAGCACCTCTTTTACTTAAGCCGCAATAGTAAGGATCAAATCAGATTAATCAAAAGCAAAAATTGATGAGGTACCGGAGTTGCCGGTATCAGGATTAATTCCGATTGACACGGGAGGAGTCCTTTTCAATAAACTGCTTTTTAATTCGTTCTTTGAGCTGGCTCTTTGAACCCGGAAAGGTTGTCTTTCTGGCAAAGTCAATACTTGCGATAACAATACCTGCAAGAAAAAAGATGATGATGACAATAAAGAGCTTTTTTGACCGGGTCATAGGTGCTTTCGTCTAAACCATTGCAAATTAAAGGTGAACTTTGAATAATTTCACTTACCGAGAAATTATGAAGAACACAATTTTTACTTCCGCATTAATAATCATGTCGTCTGCATTAAGCGCCCAGGTTACTCAGGCACCTTCCTGGCCACTGATTACACATGATCCATATTTTAGTGTCTGGTCCTTTACTGAAAAAATCAATGAAAGCCCAACTGGGCACTGGACCGGGAAACCTCAGCCCATCACCGGGCTGCTTCGCGTGGACGGACTGACCTACAGTTTTCTCGGGAAACCTGCTCCTGAACTTGAACCGATCAGGCCGACCGGTGAACTCAATCCCCAGTCTGCACGGATCACTTTCAGCACACCTGAAGATTCGTGGATGCGTCCTGAATTTGATGACTCGGGATGGGCAGAGGGAACATTGCCTCTGGGCTCCCTGGCAGGAACGTGGACTTCCCGTGAAGTCTGGACACGCCAGACCTTTGAGCATGATGGCCGTGAACTGAACCGGGTCCGGCTTTCTCTCAACCATGATGATGATGTGGAGGTATTTCTTAACGGGGAAAAAATTTACAGTTGTGCCCCCTGCTACAGCGGCGGATATGAGATCAAGAAAATTGATGAACTGATCAGAACGCGGATTATCAAAGGAAAAAATATTCTTGCCATACATTGCACCAACACCGGCGGACCTTCCTTTATTGACGGAGGGCTTTTTAATGAATTACCGGCCAAACCGGTTCTTGCAGCCATTCAGAAAAGTGTGGAAATGACAGCCACAAAAACCAGATATATCATGACCTGCGGACCGGTGGAGGTGGAAGTGAATTTCATCTCACCATTACTGATTGAGAGCCCTGATTTAATTTCACGACCTGTATCCTACCTGCAACTTAAATTTCGCGCTACAGATGGTAAGGATCATCAGGTTTCCTCCTACATAGGTTTCTCATCCAACCTCACTGTGAATTTACCGGCGCAGGAAGTAAAGGCAAGTGTTCTTGAAGGAATACAACGAAGCACGTTGAAAGCAGGAAGTACAGAGCAACCCATACTTAAAAAGAAAGGCGATGATCTTCGCATAGACTGGGGGAATCTTTATGTAACAGTGGATGCGGACCGTATTCTCTGGAAACAGGATATCTCCGGAGCCGGAAGTGATCCGTTCACACCTTCCGGAAAAAATTTTATGTCAGGACGAAATCTGATGCTGAATAACAGAGCGGCTTTCACTGTTAAACCGGCTGAAACCACTCAACTATTTGCCATTGGTTACGATGATCTTGAATCTGTACAGTATTTCGGTAAAAACCTCAAGGCGTGGTGGAAATCTGCCGGAACACCGATTGAAAAAATAATGACCGACGCTATGGAATATTTTCCCGTGATCCAGCAGCGCGCGAAAGAACTTGATCAGCGGATCTGGCAGGATGCTCTGAAGGCCGGCGGAAAAAAATATGCTGAGCTTTGCATCATAGCTTACCGGCAGGCCATCGCCGCACATAAACTTGTGAAAGGTCCTCAGGGCGAAACCCTTTTCTTATCAAAGGAAAATTTCTCCAATGGATCCATTGGCACTGTGGATGTAACTTATCCATCTGCACCACTTTTCCTTGCCTATCAGCCTTTGCTGCTGGAAGGAATGCTTAATGGCATTTTTTATTATTCAGAGAGTGGCAAATGGACGAAGCCATTTGCAGCCCACGATCTGGGGACTTACCCCATTGCTAACGGTCAGACTTATCCGGCAGACATGCCCGTTGAGGAGTGCGGAAACATGATCATACTCACTGCTGCTCTCACAAAGGCACGTGGCAAGGCAGATTATGCCCAGAAACACTGGACCGCACTTTCATTGTGGGCCCGTTACCTTGAAAAAAACGGCTTTGATCCGGTGAACCAGCTCTGCACCGATGACTTTGCCGGACACCTTGCAAGAAATGCCAACCTTTCTGTAAAAGCCATCGTCGCACTCGGAGCCTATGGCATGATGGCCGAGGCCATCGGTGACAAACCAACTTCAGAGAAATACCTAACCATGGCCAGGAATATGGCACTTGAATGGATGAAACTGGCTGATGCAGGAGATCACTATGCGCTCACGTTCGACAGTAAATTTTCATGGAGTCAAAAGTATAATCTTGTGTGGGACAAACTTCTCGGACTGAACCTCTTCCCGAAAGAAGTATATCAGAAAGAAATAGCATGGTATCTCACAAAACAAAATCAATACGGACTTCCCCTTGACAGTCGCCGTACTTATACAAAGTCTGACTGGATTCTGTGGACTGCCACGCTATCAGACACCAGTGTTGATTTTGAAAAATTTATCAGTCCTGTCCACAGGTTTGCCACCACCACACCCACACGCGTTCCATTATCTGACTGGCATGAAACAACAGATGGTAAAAATGTTGGATTTCAGGCAAGGTCTGTCGTCGGTGGATACTTTATTAAAGTGCTCGCCGACAAGTGGGGAGTGAGGTAATCAGAAACTAAGCCTTGCGTTCCAGTTTCTCGCAGCGTCACGGTATTCAGGAATAATCTTTGGATCAGGCTCTTCCGTATGCAACAAGTGTAAACCTCTGAAAGCATCAGGAAAGGATTCAAAAATTCCGGCTCCCACGCCGGCTCCTATGGCTGCTCCGACGGCTCCGTTTGTGTCATAAAGTTCAAGCGGTACTTGCAGGGTGTTTACAAACGCTTCCCTGAAGAGCGGACTTAAAAACATATTTGCCCGACCGGCACGAACTACCGTAGTCTCTACACCCATCTGTCGTAACACTTCAAATCCATAGAACATTGAAAACACAATTCCCTCCTGCGCTGCACGCAACAAATGCGCCTGTCCATGGCGATTCAAATCCAGATTAAGCATGGAAGCCCCCGGATTTTTATTTCCAAGGACACGCTCCGCACCATTACCAAAGGGATAAAATTGTAGACCGTCAGAGCCGACAGGAACTCCGCCTGCGAGTTGATTCATATCCTCATAACTTAATCCGCCCAATGTGCGGCGAAGCCAGCTGTTGAGAATACCCGTTCCGTTGATGCACAACAAAACTCCGTTTCTCTGAAGGTCAGAAGTATGGCTGACATGGAGAAAAGTATTAACCCGCGACTGCGGGTCAGAAACATTTCGCTCTGTAATGGAATAAATAACTCCTGAGGTCCCTGCTGTTGCTGCTGTCTCACCGGGATGAAGCACATTGAGTGAAAAAGCATTGTTGGGCTGATCGCCGGCACGGTATGAAACGGGTGTTCCGGCAGGAATTCCGGTTAATTGTGAGACCTCTGCTGTCACCTTACCCTGAATGGAAAATACCGGACTCACAGGAGCGAGTAAATCAGAGTCAAAACCATAGTGGCTCAAAAGTTTTTGCGAGGGCTTTCCTTCAATGAAATCCCAGAAAACTCCTTCCGATAACCCGGTGTCGGTGGTACAAAGTTCTGCGGTAAGCCGCAGCGCGATATAATCGCCCGGCAGCATGATTTTTTTTATTCTGCTGAATATGTGCGGCTCATTTTCTTTTACCCATGCAAGCTTTGATGCGGTAAAATTGCCGGGTGAATTCAGTAAATGTTCAAGGCACCACTCATGGCCAAGAGCTTTGTCTGCCTGCGCTCCGGTTTTTACTGCCCGGCTATCGCACCAGATGATGGACGGCCGCACAGGTAAATTATTTTCATCCACAGCCACAAGGCCGTGCATCTGATAACTGATGCCGATGGCTTTTACCGAAGCCACCACAGCACTATGATTTGACTTCAGTTGCTGAATAGCCTCAACGGTATAATTCCACCACGATACAGGATCCTGTTCGGCCCACCCCGGAAAAGGCGAATCAATCTTCATCTCTGTTGCAGGGGCCATGGCCATGGCAATAGTTTTTCCACTCCGGTCATCTACCAGTGCAGCCTTTACAGATGAACTTCCTATATCAAGACCAAGCAGCATAATTTCTATTGATTGATGAAGCGCTGAAAGATACAATCGCAGACCGGCTCCGG
>JBMTCO010000149.1:0-5353 GCA_049430945.1 Cyclobacteriaceae bacterium | reverse complement strand
TGACTCTGATTTTATCAGTTGCTTTCGGTAATACAGAGCGTGATGCTCTGAAACCCACATCAGAACTTTCATGGAAATTTGATGCGTCGCTTCAATCAATCTACCGAAAAATAATAGATCTAAATACTACAGATGCACTCCGTTTGCTTGATGGTGTCAAGGATGAGGAAAGAAGGTATTACAAAATCTATTTGCAAAGCCTGATTGAAAGTGTCGAAATTCTGGTCACAGAAGATGAGCGCCGTTTTCCTGAAGTTCTGAAAAAATTCAAGCAGCGAATTAAACAACTTGAGGGAGAAACCAGATCTTCGGATAATCTTTTTCTCCTTGCGGAACTTAATCTTCAATTAGGATTTTGCCACCTTAATTTAGGTGAAAACTTCAGTGCTATTCTTGCTATTCGTGAAGCTTTTATACTTGCCAAAGAATGTACAGAAAAATATCCACGATACATCCCTGTTTTAAAAACCAGCGGAGTTCTTCAGGTGATGGCAGGTGCAGTGCCTGATAAGTACCGCTGGTTTCTAAGCCTGCTTGGGATCTCCGGGTCAGTAGAAACTGGCCAGAAACAGCTCAATACTCTCAGACAATCAGGCATTTCCCTGAGTACCGAGGCAGGCATTTTATACTATACCATCAAAGGATTTATCAGTCAGCAATTCCAGGAAAGTTACAAGGGCATATCTTCCCTGATGAAAAATGATGAGCCGAATAGATTGCTCCACTTTATAGGGATTACGATTTTAATGAAACAAGCCAGAAGCGAGGAAGCTTATCTCCTGATCAGGGATCTTGATTCAAAACCAGAAGGACTTAAATTGATTTATATTGAATATCTGAGGGCGGAGATCCTTTTGCAGAAAGGTGAATACCTTAAAGCGATCGAATCTTATAAATTATTTCTCTCAGATTATCAGGGTTCAAGTTTCAAAAAAGATGCATCGATGAAAATCTCGTGGTGTTACCACCTGATGAACCAAACTTCCATGGCTAACCAGTGGAGAGAAAATGCTAAAAGCCAAGGAAAAGCCATAGCAGAACCAGATGCTTATGCCGCAGAAATGCTGTCTGAAGATTCATTTCCGGAGGAAAGATTACTAAGAGTCAGACTTTTAACTGATGGGGGTTACCTTGATCAGGCCAGAAATCTTATAAACACACTACAAAGCGCAACATGGGCTAACCCCAAAGACCGGACAGAATTTATTTACAGAAAGGCCAGACTTGAACATAAATCAGGTAACATTCCCGCAGCCCAGAATCTCTATCTGAAAGTCATAGATTTAAATACAAAACAGCCATGGTATTTTGGTGCAAGCAGTGCCTTACAGATGGGCTATATCTACATGGAAAAGCAGGATTTGAAGTCCGCTCAAAAATTCATGGAGATGTCCCTGAAGTTTGAGGACCATCCTTACAAAAACAGTATTGACGGAAAGGCAAAAGCGGCGCTGGAAAAAATCAAAACTGCCGGCAATTGAATACTCAATGGAGATGCAAAGTACTATTATGCTGGTGAACTCTGAACATAGACCCGGAGTAACGCAGTTCGTACAGACATAGGTTTTTATGTTCAAAAAGATCCATGCAGCTCAAAGGGTAGCGAAGCATTAGGCAAAGCATAATTCGCATAGCCCTGCCATGCATACAGATCAGCACTTTATCCGCCGGATCCTCCATAATTAAATTAAGTGCGCGTGAAAGCCTTTCCGCTACCCGATCAGGGCTTTCCCCACCCTCGATAGCCAGATGTGTTTCACCGGCCTGCCATCGCTGAATCACCCAATGGTAATAATGATCCTCTTCAGGAGTAATTGCCCTGCCCTCATGCTTACCCCAGCTGATTTCATTAAGGTCCTCTATTACATTCCAAGGAATTCCTGCATTAATAAATTCCTGAACACTCTGATGCGTTCTGACCAGACCTGAGGTAAAGATCTTATCAAACCCTTCATGCTTGAAATATTCATAAAAAAGACTTGCCTGAAGGGTCCCTTTATCGTTTAGAGAGGAGTTCACACCGCTACCCTGGACAATTCCATTCAGATTGTAATCTGTTTGTCCATGCCTGATCAAAAAGATTTTTTTGCCCACTGGGATTCTGCTAATTTGCCCGCAAATATAAACGGGTTTAAACAACGGCGGGTCTGTAATAACCGCAGGACTGCCTTTAACATTGAAGTCGCAGTTTTATGAATGCCAAACCATCCATATTCAGACCTGAATTCACTCTGGAGGCCGTTCAGAAAACAGGTCCCGGAACCTTGGCAGAAGCCCTTGGAATTCAAGTCACTCATATCGGAACTGACTTCATTTCGGCAACCATGCCGGTTGACCACAGAACCATACAACCCATGGGCCTGCTTCACGGGGGTGCTTCTGTGGCGCTTGCTGAAACAGTTGGAAGCGTAAGTGCCAACGGAACAATTGACCCTGAAAAACAATACTGTGTCGGCCTTGAAATAAATGCAAATCACATCCGATCAGTAAGGTCAGGTCTGGTAAAGGCAACATCCAAGCCTTTTCATATAGGAAAAAGTACGCAGATTTGGGAAATCAGAATTACGGACGAAGCCGACAAGCTGGTATGCATCAGCAGATTAACAATCGCAGTTCTGAATAGATGAATACAGAAACGACATCTCTGACGGACGCTAAACTTAAAAGGCAACTGCAGGGTCTGGCAGGCAAAGCTCTGCGACAAGGGTTTTCAATTGCATTGTGGAGGATGCCATTAAGCCAGGAGATCCATTTGATGGTTTCTGAGAATTGTGAGCTTTTGGATGAATTCATAATAGAAGAATCAAAGCCCGGCTTTATTTTAGCACCATTCACCAAGTCGGAAAAGAAAGTATTTCTATCCGCTGATCATCATTTTATTTTCAGAGGCCAGGAGGTAATTTTGAATCGCGGACATGTTTTCTCCCTAAGCGATTCTGAAACTGATAAAACACCGGAATTTTATTTTAATCCTGAAACTTTTCAGGAGGACACCTCCTCATATGATGATACCGGAATACAGTACAAGCGTTTGGTTTCAGACTGTATCTTTCACATAAGAAACGGCAAATTTGAAAAGGTCGTACCTACCAGACGAAAGCGAATAAATTTCCCGGACGGAAAAGATCTGATAAAATTTTTTTGTGATTTGTGCGATCAGTATTCAAATGCAATGGTCAGCCTTGTCAGCACACCGGTTTCAGGTACATGGGTAGGTGCAACACCTGAAATTCTTCTGTCCATTAACCAGAATAAAATTTTCCGCACTGTGGCGCTTGCCGGAACTCAACCGTATAATCCTGACATACCAATTGATAAGGTCAGCTGGACGCAGAAAGAAATTGAAGAACAGGCACTGGTAGAAAGGTATATTATCAGTTGCTTCAAAAAAATTCGCCTGAGGGAATTTGAAGAAACAGGACCAAAAACTTTCAGGGCTGGTAACCTGCTACATTTAAGATCAGATTTCTCAGTAAGCATGAATGAAGTCCGCTATCCTAATCTTGGAACAGTCATGCTGAATCTGATGCATCCAACCTCGGCTGTATGCGGAATGCCACTTGAGCCTGCAACAGATTATCTGCTGCGACAAGAAGGATATAACAGAGCGTTCTACACTGGTTTTCTGGGGCCAGTTCAGCTTGAACAGGAAACCTCCCTATTTGTAAATCTCAGATGTATGAAGTGGGAAAAAAATCAAGCTTGGCTATACGCGGGTGCGGGCGTAACATCCGATTCAATTCCGGAACTTGAATACAGAGAAAGTGAAATGAAAATGGAAACATTGCACCGCCTGATTTTGCACAGATGAATCCTCTCAGGCATCAGCATATTTATGATCTTGCAGAATTATGTGCCAGACATGGAATAAAACACGCGGTAATCTGTCCTGGATCCAGAAGCGCCCCACTTGTGCTGGGCTTTGCAAATCACAAGGCAATTCAATGCAGCATCATACCTGATGAAAGATCTGCTGGTTTCACAGCACTTGGAATTGCGCAGGCAACAAGAAATCCCGTGGTTTTGATCTGCACATCCGGAACTGCAGCATACAATTTTGCTCCAGCCGTAGCTGAAGCATTTTTTCAGGAAATTCCACTTATTGTGTGTACAGCGGATCGTCCTGTTGAATGGATTGGTCAGCGGGATGGTCAGACCATTTACCAGAATAAAATTTATGGTGACCACGTCAAACGCTTTTTTGACGTCCAGGCAGAAGATCAGCCCGATGGACCATGGCTTTCAAACAGAATGATGAATGAAGCAATCATCACCTCGTTGACAATCCCTCAAGGACCGGTACACCTGAATTTTCCTTTCAGAGAACCTCTTTATCCCCCAGCTTCAGAAAGCATAGTATTTGGAAAACCACGTGTTATTAGAGTTGTTAAAGCCATCCATGAACCAACGAAGCAACAAATAATTAAACTCAGAACAGCACTATCCCGATTCAGTAAAATTCTTATTGTTGCAGGCCAGTACAATCGCTCTATTCTTTTACAAAAGCAATTATCAAAAATTAAAAGCATCCCGATTGTCGGTGAAGTTTTATCCAATCTGCACAGCATGCCCTCATTGATTCGTCATGCTGATATTTTTCTGAGTTCTGAATCAGAAATTATAAAAAATGAACTTAAGCCTGATCTGCTGATTACATGGGGAAATGGAATCCTCTCAAAGAATACTAAAATTTTTCTTAGAAAATATTCTCCAGCTGAACACTGGCATCTGCAGGAAGCAGGAACGATTGCAGATACTTTCAGAGGATTAACAAAAGTCATTCATTGTAAGCCCGAATATTTTGTTTCAGAAATTTTGTTACCATCCAGGGCCTCAAAATCATTAAAGAATAAGCGTGATATTTTCAGTTATCGCTGGCAAGATGTTGAACAATATCATGCCCAAAAAACTGATGAAGTACTTAAAGAAACCTTTTCAGAAGCCGCTGTAGTCAGTAAGATTCTAAATCTGATGCCGTCCGGTGCTGATTTACATCTTGCAAACAGTATGAGTGTAAGGCATGCCTCACTGGCAGGGTTAAAACCTTCAAAAAAAAATCTGGAAGTATTCTCCAACCGTGGAACCAGTGGAATAGACGGATGTACATCAACAGTTATCGGGCATCAGCTTGTCAAAAAAAGCATGCAGGTACTTATTACAGGAGATGTGGCATTTTTTTACGATGGGAATGCATTCTGGAATAATTTAAAAAGAGGATCCGTCAGAATTTGCCTGTTAAATAACTTCGGAGGCAAAATATTTAAGATCATAGATGGTCCAAAAGACCGGGCAGAGGTAAACACGTATTTTGTAGGTCCCCAACAAAAGAATGCAGAGGTTTTTTGTAAAGAAA
>JBMTCO010000148.1:0-5397 GCA_049430945.1 Cyclobacteriaceae bacterium | reverse complement strand
GCCGGACAAAACGGATTGGATGAAAATGAATTTCTTAAGGTGATTACTGATTTGAGATACAATCAGGATATCCTCTCCGATATTTCTGAAGCTTCCGCACTTAATGTGAGAGGAGTACCTTTCTTTGTGTTCAACAGGAAATTTGCCATAAGCGGGGCTCAGGAACAATCTGTCTTTGAACAGACACTGCAGAAATGTTCTGCCTGAAAATTATAGTTTCAGAATTCTGATTGCTCCCCGGGTAACCAGATAAAATACAAATGCGCCGATAATCAGGTCGGGATATCTGTTTTCTGTAACATAAACCAGTATACCTGCGGTGATTACACCTGCATTAACAAGCACATCATTCGATGTAAAGATCATGCTAGCCTGCATGTGTACTTCCTTACTTCCTGATTTTTGCAGCAGGATCAGACACCAGAGGTTACCGGCCAGAGCCAGCAGTGAAATAATGATCATTGCCAAAAAATCAGGAGTTTCTATAGAAACAAATACCCTCCGGATGACCTCAGTTATGCCTCCGGCAGCAAGCAATAACTGAAAGTATCCGCTCAGCCGGGCAAGATTTTTCCGGACAGACTTATTTTTTCCCGTTGCCCAAAGTGCTAATCCATACACCAGGCAATCAGCCAGCATATCAAGGCCATCCGATAACAAGCCTAACGACTTATAGAAAAACCCCGTGCCTGATTCTAATAAAAAAAAGAAGGCATTGATGGATAATACCTTCCAGAGCAGTGTGCGATCCTGCCCATCTGAATTATTAACACTGGATTCATTTTTTGAATTTACCGTCTCTATAAGTTCAGTATCGAGATTCAGTTCATGAAGTTTTCCAAGGATTTCGTCCGATGAACCCAGGTGAATAACTTCAAGAAGTCTTTGATTTATGGTGAAAATCAATTTTTCGATTCCCTCAACGGTATCAAGTTTCATTCGTATCAGTTGCTCTTCTGAAGGGCAATCCATTTTCAGGATTTTGAATGAAGATTTTTTAAGTTACATTACTCTGATAAATTGCAGAACTCAATTTGCAGGAATCTGATTAAATTCAGAGCATGAAAAGATGGATTTATGCAATCGCAGTGGTTATTGTATTAGGTTTTGGTTTTTTCATCCGGAAAAACCTTCACGACCGCTTCCCCGGGTACTCTCTTGATCTGAAAATAATCCCCGGCAGTCCCTCTGCTTTGTCTGCGGGCTTTTCAAAGTTTTCAATTACCCCGCAAGTCTCTGATTCATGGAAAGATGTCAATGGCAATCTTGAATTTGATGCAGATGGTCCTGATACATGGACAGATGGAAACGGAAATGGCAAGTTTGATCCGGTCTGGCTAGCAGGTTTTCATAATAACAGGCCTGCTCAGGGTGTGCATGACTCCCTTTGGGCAAGAACCATGGTCCTTGATGATGGTAAAACACGACTTGCAGTTGTTGCCATTGATGCAATCGGATTTGGAGCCGATGATGCGTTGGAAGTAAGACAGTCCTTTCCCGAAGAATGGAAAATCACCCATGCTTTTATTGTCTCCTCACATTCCCACCAGGCACCTGATCTGATCGGTATTTATGGAAAAAGCAGGTATGTGTCAGGCGTTGATCCGGGTTATATGGCTTTGGTTAAGTCAGGCATCAGGGCTTCCGTAGGTGACGCAGTAGGAAGACTCAGACCTGCGGAGTTGACTTATGCCAGAAACCTGGAGGATGCAAAATCACTGGTGACAGATCTGCGCGATCCGCAGGTGACTGATCATGGCCTAAGGATCATTCATGCAAAAGATACACTTACAGGTGAAACACTTGGTACGCTTGTGTCTTGGGCTAACCATCCCGAAACATTGGAGGATAAAAATCTGTTGGTCAGCTCTGATTATGTTCATTACTTAAGAGAAGGAATTGAGAAAGGTGTACGCCGCGATGATAAAGTTCTTCATCAGGGTAAAGGCGGAATCACGGTATTTATAAATGGTGCAATAGGAGGGATGATGACCACCTGGTCAGGGTTTCCCATCACTGATCCGTTTACCGGTGCACAACACAAAGATCCTGATTATCTCAAAACAGAGGCACAGGGGTTACAACTCGCCATGCTGGCGTTAAATGCCATAGACTCTTCCACAACGAAAATTAAAAAATCATCAGTATCGCTGAGAGCCATTTCGGTGGAATTACCGCTGGACAATTCACTTTACCGTCTTGGCGCTGTGCTTGGAATTTTTTCCCGGGGACTATCAGGTGTTTGGAAGGTACGATCAGAGGTTGCAGCATGGAAATTGGGGCCTGCAACCTTTCTTCATTTACCCGGTGAACTATATCCTGAGATTGCAAATGGTGGTATCGAGATGCCCGAGGGCAGGGACTTCGAAATCAAGCCGGTTGAGGTACCGGCTTTAAGGTCAAAAATGCCGGGAGAATATCATTTTGTGGTAGGCCTTTCCAACGACCTGATTGGTTACATCATCCCCAAATCACAGTGGGACACAGAGCCGCCGTTCACCTTTAATTCAAAGGAGGCACCATATGGTGAAATCAATTCCCTCGGACCTGAGACCGGCCCGCTTATCTACAATTTTTCCAGAAGGGTTTTAAGGGAGCTGCCGGATTAGAGTCCTGGCTTCCGAATTTGTCCTCCCATCAAATTTCAATTCTTATTAGCCTTTATTTGATAATTTTGAAGGCTAAAAATTAATTCATCCACATTCCCAGAATTCATGAAAATAGGTGTAATCCGTGAAACAAAAGAGTTTGAAAAACGGGTGGCCTTGTCCCCTGATGTAGTCAAACAACTGGTTAAAAAGGGATTTGAGGTTGTAACCGAGCAGCAGGCAGGGGTTAACTCCAATTACTCAGATCAGGATTTTACTGCTGCCGGTGCCTCTGTGGTATCACGGGCTGAGGCACTTACTTCAGACCTGGTTCTTAAAGTGAACCCATTTACCCGTGAGGAAATTGAGGGATTGAAATCCGGAGCTGCCTGCATTTCATACATGTATGCCTATACCGCAAAGCCAATGGTTGAGACATTGAATTCAAAGAACATCACCTCTTTTTCAATGGATGCGGTGCCACGCATTTCCCGGGCTCAAAAAATGGACGCGCTGAGTTCACAGGCTAACCTTGCAGGTTATAAGGCCGTATTGCTGGGCGCCAATCACCTAAGCAAAATCTTTCCGCTGATGATGACGGCAGCAGGAACCATCACCCCCTCCAAGGTATTGATTTTCGGTGCGGGAGTTGCCGGCCTTCAGGCCATTGCAACTGCAAAAAGACTTGGAGCCATTGTGGAAGTGACGGACGTTCGCCCCGAAACCAAGGAACAAGTAGAATCTCTTGGCGGCCGGTTCCTCACCGTGGAGGGCGCCGAAGGCGTAAAAGTTACCGGTGGTTATGCCAGCGAGGTTTCTGAAGACTTCCTTAAGAAACAAAAGCAGCTTATCAGCGAACGGATTCGTGAAGCTGATCTTGTAATCACCACCGCACTCGTGATTGGAAAAAAAGCACCTGTGCTGGTCACAGAAGAAATGGTCAAAACCATGAAACAGGGTGCAGTTATCATTGACATGGCGGTTGAGTCCGGAGGCAACTGTGAATTATCAGAAATCAACAAAACGGTTGTGAAAAATGGTGTTACCATAGTAGGTGAGTCTAACCTGCCTTCGCTGCTCGCCACCAATGCAAGTCAGCTCTATGCAGCCAACATCAGCACTTTGTTGCTGCACCTGTTCACGAAAGACGGACTGCAACTCAATCAGGAAGAAGAAATCACAAAGGGTTGTCTGATTACTCACGGCGGACAACTGGTTCATGAGTTCACAAAAAATATTTTCAATAAAGCATAACATTCTAAAATGAATACCGAAGCCCTTATAATTCTGCTCTATGTGCTCGTGCTGGCGAGCTACCTTGGATTTGAGTTGATCGCAAAAGTCCCGCCTACCCTTCATACACCATTGATGTCCGGCTCCAACGCGATATCAGGTATCACGATTGTCGGCGCCATCCTTGCCTCCAATCAGGCCGGGTTCACCACTGTAAGTAAGTGGATGGGAATGGCTGCATTGGTACTTGCAACAATTAACGTGGTCGGAGGTTATGCCGTAACTGACAGGATGCTTAAAATGTTCAAAAAGAAATGAATATATTCTTACAGATATCCTACCTGGTTGCCTCTGTGCTGTTCATCATCGGTATAAAGATGATGAACAAAACCAAAGAAGCCCGCAGTGGAAACTTCTTTTCAGCTGTCGGTATGCTGATTGCTATTCTTGCAACCATTTTTCAGATTGAGTTACTTTCAATTCCGGAAATTCTGGCTTGCATGGTTGTTGGAGGAGCAATTGGTCTCTATTATGCACGAACAGTGGAAATGACAGGAATTCCTGAAATGGTTGCCTTGTTTAATGGATTCGGTGGACTGGCATCTGTTACCGTTGCCCTTTCAGATTACTTTTCCCGCGTTGGCAAAGTTGAACCTCTTGATTTAATAATCGGCGTCAGTATTCTTGCAAGTTTACTGATAGGTGGCGTAACCTTTACAGGATCCATGGTCGCCTACGGGAAACTGAGCGGGAGGGTTACCGGCTCACCAGTAACTTTTAAGGGGCAGCATTTACTGAATCTTCTTTTGCTTATCACATTTATTGTGCTCTCAGTCCTTGTATTCACCAACCCCGGAAATACATTTTTCATAACTGCTGTTACGGCAGTTGGCCTGCTGCTTGGTATTCTTAGTGTGATTCCGATTGGTGGAGCTGATATGCCTGTGGTGATTTCATTGCTGAACTCATATTCAGGAATGGCTGCCTGTGCAACAGGGTTCATCCTGAATAATAATGTGCTTATTGTGGCAGGTTCATTGGTAGGTGCTTCCGGTATTATTCTGACGCAAATTATGTGTAAGGCTATGAACAGATCACTGACCAATGTATTGCTTGGTGGTTTTGGCCAGGCCCCATCCGCAGGTCCTCAGGATGGTCCTCAGATCGTTATTAAAGAGGTTGGCGTTGAAGAAGCAGCGATGCTGTTTGATTCTGCCTCCTCTGTGATTGTTGTACCCGGCTATGGTATGGCTGTTGCTCAGGCACAACATGTGATTCGTGAACTGATGGAACAATGCGAAAAGCGAAATATCAGTTTCAAGTTTGCCATTCATCCTGTTGCAGGTCGTATGCCGGGTCATATGAATGTGCTGCTGGCTGAAGCAAACATCTCTTATGACAAGCTCATTGAAATGGAGCAGATCAATGATGAGTTTACAAACACAGATCTTGTTTTTGTGGTAGGCGCTAATGATGTGGTGAATCCTGCGGCAAGGACAAATCCTCAAAGCCCGATCTTCGGAATGCCGATTCTGAATGCAGATAAAGCCAAGACAGTGATTGTCAGCAAACGCAG
>JBMTCO010000147.1:0-5552 GCA_049430945.1 Cyclobacteriaceae bacterium | reverse complement strand
ATTTTATTTGATACACAAGGTAACTGGGGAGATGTCAGAACCGGTGATTCCGCTGCGGCACCCAGATATATTGAAGTACGACTTTCGAAGTTTGCGCAGGATGTTGTTTATAATGACCAGACCACAGAATGGCAATTGTCATATGATGGAAGAAAAAAGGAGCCTGTAACTTTTCCCGTTAAATTCCCGTTGCTGCTTGCCCAGGGTGTTGAGGGTATTGCAGTTGGTTTGTCCACGAAAATTCTGCCACATAATTTCATTGAACTGATCAAGGCTTCTATTGATCTGCTGAAAGGAAAAAATCCTAAAATCTTTCCTGATTTTCCGACAGGTGGAACTGCTGATTTTGCCGAATACGACCAGGGTGTCAGAGGTGGAAAGATTAAAGTCAGAGCACGTATTGAGATCAAGGATAAAAAGACCCTTGTGATCCGTGAAATTCCTTTTGGCACTACAACGGCTTCGCTCATGGAGTCCATTGTAAAGGCCAGTGAAAAAGGAAAGATCAAAGTCAAACAGGTTGTAGATAATACCGCCAAAGAGCTTGAGATTGTGGTGCATCTTCAGCCGGGTCAGTCTCCTGAGATTACCATGGATGCGCTCTATGCATTTACTGATTGTGAAATTTCCATATCACCAAATGCCTGCGTCATTGTTGATGACAAGCCGAAGTTCATGAAGGTGAATGAGATTCTGAGGATTAATACAGATCAGACAAGAGATTTGCTGAAGCGTGAACTGGAAATTCGCCGGCATGAGCTCATGGAGAAAATCCTCTTCTCATCGCTTGAGAAGATCTTTATCGAAAACAGAATTTATCGTGACATTGAAGAATGTGAGAGCTGGGAAGAGGTGATCACTACCATTGATAAAGGACTGAAGCCGCACAAGAAAAAGTTTTACAGGGAAATCACAAGAGATGATATTATCCGTCTGACGGAAATTAGGATTAAAAGGATTTCAAAATATGATTCTTTCAAAGCAGATGAATTGTTGCGTGACCTTGAGGATGAGCTCAGACAGGTGCATCACAATCTGAAGCATCTTACAGAATATGCCATTCAGTACTATGAATCATTGCTTCAGAAATATGGGAAGGGCAGAGAGCGCAGAACTGAAATCAAAACTTTTCAGTCTGTAACTGCTGTAGAGGTTATTGCAAACAATCAAAAACTCTATGTTAACCGTGCTGATGGTTTTGTTGGCTGGGGCCTCAAAAAGGATGAATACATCTGTGATTGTTCCGAGCTCGATGATGTGATTGTGATCAGGCGCGATGGCGTTGCCCTTGTAAGCCGCATGGCAGAAAAGGTATTTATGGGTAAAGACATCATTCATTCAGGAATCTGGAAAAAGGGAGATGACCGCATGGTTTTTAACCTGATCTATTCAGACGGAAAGTCTGGAAAAGCCTTTGCAAAAAGATTTGCCATGCCCGCAATCATCCGTGATAAAGAGTATGTCCTGCATCAGGGAAATCCCAACAGCCGGATTCAGTACCTCAGTGCAAATCCTAACGGGGAGGCCGAAGTAGTTGAGGTAAAACTGACGCCTTCCAGTACAGCCCGTAAAAAGATTTTTGATTTTGATTTTTCGGAACTCGATATCAAAGGTCGCGGTGCCCGTGGGAACACAATAACCAAGTACCCTATCCGGAAGGTTGACTTCAAGGAGTCGAAAGGCACTACCCTCAGTGGATTGCAGTTGTGGTTTGAAGAAGCATCCGGAAGGCTGAACCGTGACAAACGGGGGAAAAGTATAGGAAAGTTTCATGATGATGACCGCATCCTTGCGATTACAAAAAGTGGTCAGTACAAAATCACCACGTATGATCTCAATAACCGCTATGAGCCGGATAATCGTACCATCCTGATAGAAAAGTTCAATCCAAAAAAAGTTATCAGTGCCATTTACTGGGATGGAGAATCAAAGCAGCATTTTGTAAAGCGTTTCTTACTTGAAACTACCACCCTTGACAAGGAGTTTGGGTTTATCTCCGAAACCATCGGATCGAGACTTGAGTTTGTAACTACGGCTGAAGATCCTGAGGTGGAAATTGAAGTGGTCAAGGGCAAGGGCAAGGAAAAAGATAAAATGTCTGTTAATCTGGAGGACCTTATTGATGTAAAGGGCTGGAAAGCACTTGGCAATCGTCTAAGCCAGTTTAAAGTTATAGCCATTCATTCCCTTGATCAGGGCGAACAGGAACAGCCTGAAGAGGATGAGAAGGATGAGGACCAGGAATCCTCAAAAAAAAAAGTCCACGACGGCTCGACAGAAGCGGACGAAAGCGGACAAACCAGTCTCTTCGCCACGCCACAAAAGAAAAGTCAGCCGGTCGTCAACGGAAAAGCTCCGGCGCCCGTCCAAAAAAAGCCAAAAGCAAGTCAGTCAAACCTATTCGGGGAGGAGCAACAAAAAGAAAAAGTAAACGATCCGTTAAAACCGGAAGAAAAAAATAAAGAGCAGGGTTCCGGAGGCCGTGTATTTAATGTCGGGGATACGATTGATCTTTAAATAAATTGATGAACCATTAATATTCAAAGTCGGATGTTTGGTAAGGAAAATTTATGGGGAATTGATTTAGGGGGTACTAAAATTGAAGGTGCCATTTTATTATCTGCTTCCGATCCTAAGGTTTTATTCAGGGATCGGTTGCCAACAGGTTCCGACAGGGGATATGATCATATTGTCGGGCAGATTGCAGCCATGGTTGATCAGATGAAAGAGGCTTCCGGTTATACGCCTGATCATATTGGATTTGCGACTCCCGGAATCCGTGATCCACGTTCCGGGACAATGAAAAACTGTAATTCCACGGCACTAAACGGCCGCACGCTCAAGGAAGATCTTGAGAACAGACTTGGTGTTCGTGTTACCCTTGCAAATGATGCGAATTGCTTTGCACTTGCAGAAGCACGTATGGGTATTGTCAAGCGGGACTTTCCTGATGCCCGTGTTGTTTTCGGTGTAATTATGGGTACAGGGGTTGGTGGCGGTGTGGTCGTAAATGGCCAGGTTATTAATGGGCATCATGGAATTGGTGGTGAGTGGGGTCACAATTTGCTTGACCCTGAAGAAGGACTTCCATGTTATTGCGGAAAAAAAGGTTGTGTCGAGCAGGTCCTTTCAGGTCCCGCATTGCAGTTCTATTATCAGAAACTTTGCGGACGAAGTGCAACCATGAAGGAAATCTATCAGGCTTATCTGGATGGAAATGATTCTGCGGCAGCTATGACCATGGAGCGGCTGCTTTCACTTTTTGGGCAGGCATTGAGTGTAATCATCAATGTGCTCGATCCGGATGTTATTGTGATTGGCGGAGGTGTTGGAAATATTGATCTGCTCTATTCAAAGGGGCGGGATGCCATACGCCCTCATATCTTCAATAATAGTGTTGACACGCCAATTGTCAAGCCTTTGCTTGGTGACAGTGCAGGTGTATTTGGGGCAGCCTACCTTTAATAGAAGGCAGCCGAAATGTTATTTTGCTGAATCAGACGCAGGAGCCAGAGGGCTTGTTGCCGGTATGGCAGGCTTCTGGGTGCGCACACGCTCAAGAATATCTTCATTATTCTGCTGATTTGGGCTTACGACATTGGTGCCGAGCGAAACCAGAATAATCACAGTGATAAAGATCCATGAAAGTCTTTCCAGAAGATCACCGGTTTTTTTAACCCCCATAATGTTGCTGGCACCCGATCCGCCGAACTGGCTGGATAAACCTCCGCCCTTGGAATTTTGAGCCAAAACAACAAAAACCAGCAGAATTGCCGCGAAAATACCTAATACAATGAGTAGTGAATACATGGGTTACTTACTTATATCCTGAATACGAGCCGCAAATAAATGCTTTTTCTGTGGAAACTTCCAAATCAGTTTTTTAAGAACATCAATGGCTTTGTCTTTTTTACCCTGCCGGACGAGGATTTCAACAAGTGTTTCTGAGATAACGTTTTCACTGTAGGAGGCAGCTGATTCAGTTAAATCCTGCTTCGGTATACCTTTTTCAGGAGGTCTGATGGTTACCTGGCGGGCTTTAATGAACTGATCAATGATTTCAATTTGTTCTGCCTTGCGTGTATTTTCAGACTTAATTTTTTTTCTGGTTGATTTGATTTCAAGCAACAGGAGGTCATTTTCGTCCCCGGCCTTAGCTTGTTTAACCTGCGGCACTGAAATGGTTTTAACGGCAGGTTCTTCTTCTATAATTTTCTGACCGGCTGCGGAGCTTCTGATAGTTTTTTTAGCCATCAGCGCATCAAAAGCCTTCGTTTTTTCCTTTAGAATACCCAGGTCCGTCATTAGGACATCAGCAATATCAACAACGGATTTTGCTTCCTGTTTAACTTCTGATTCTTGATATTTTGTTATTGCTGTGTTGTTTTCTGATTCGTCAGACAAAATAACAGGCTTTGTTTGTGGCTTTTCTGTAATGGGTACTGCTTGATCTAAAGTCAGTTCAAGCAGGTGTTTGAGATGCGGCCTGTCAGCCGCATATAAAGCTGCCCTTTGAATGAAGGTTGTCGCCTGAGGGTCGTCTGCATCTTTTTTAAATCGTGCAATCAAAAGATGAAAAGTCTGACAATATGGAGCACTTTGAAGCTCTTTTTCAATTAAAGGGATACGCTCTGATTCCATCCCGGGAAACGATCGGGTCAGCAGGCTGAATTCAGAGGAAGTCATGATTTTTGATAAATCGGAATGTCAAAAATAATTTAAATAGTCTTTAATGGCAACAGTTACCAGTTGGCGATGGTGGCATTGAATAAATCAATCAGGATCTGATCAAAGATCTTTTTTTCAAGGCTTTGTTGAACAGACTGGAAGTCCAGCTGGTTGTCAAAATCCTGATAAAAATTAAAAGTCCTGTCCTTAAAACTGTTTTTAGGTTCAACGGAATCCACATAGTTGACTTTTACTGAAATGGATAAACGTGTGAGTGCAGCCTGGTCAACGCGCTGGTTATTACCTGAGGCGGTTGGAGCAATAGGCGAGAGGCGGTAATCTGTGATCACACCTTCCAGGGATAGCTCCCCGTTTTCTGCAACAACACTCAGGTTGGAATTCTGAATGAAATAATCCTTTAATCTGTTGGTGAATTCAGCTCCCAGGTTGGCAGGTGCGAGGTCTGAATTATTGAAGAATTGTTCAATGGAAATGTTTTTTGCTGCTGTTGAAACCCCGGACAATGAGTAATGAATACAACTACTCAGCAGTATACCAATGGCTGCGCAGATAAAAATCGATTTACTCTTCCAGGCCATATTCCTTGATTTTTCTGTAAAGTGTTCTTTCTGAAATTCCCAGGTCACGGGCAGCGTGTTTTCTACGGTTGTTATTTTTTCTGAGTGCCCTGACGATGAGTTCTCTTTCTTTCTTCTCAATTGAAAGTGAGTCATCTTCGGTGGTGTGCTGCACGTCCTCCACAATCGGTGAGTCTTCATCATCCTCAGCTTCTTCTGATGTGGAATTCATATTGATTAGCACCGGTTCTGAGGCAGGCATAGCACCTGTTGGAATGCCTTCAAAAAGCTGTGGATGATCTTTAA
>JBMTCO010000146.1:0-5755 GCA_049430945.1 Cyclobacteriaceae bacterium | reverse complement strand
TCGCAATCAGCATCCTTCCACGCCTGGGAAGTCGCTCCCGTCTGGCTTGCCGTAAAATAATCGCAGAGATTGTTAGGATTTGTACCATCGATTCCTTCCTGTATATCAGAAACTCCATCGCCATCACTATCGCAGGAACCTATAACAAGTTCATTGGAGGTAGGGTCGCTTAATGTGACTCCGTCGCTGTTTGCAATTACGGCTGTGACCGAATAGGTTGTATTTTTTTGAAGGGCATTTTGCTGAGGTATCTGAAGACTCCAGTTTCCGGATGAAAGGGTAAGCGTGCTTTGTGGGTAAGAGACTCCATTGACCTGAATGCTTAAAGTTTCACCCGTTATAAGTGTTACTGAACCTGTTATTAAAGGAGTAGTTGAACATGTTTGAAGGGAGTTTACAGAAACCGGTCCTGCAGGAGCAGTAACCCGGATACCGGACAGGTAGGTATTCAGGTTATCAATTAAGCCAGACGAGGCAGCATCACCCCGAATATCAGTGTTATCAGAAAAAGTAAAGGAAGATCCTATAATTTTGAGACCAAAATTGGATGATCCGGAAGCTGTTCCTCCTGTAATCTGAAAATTTGCACCGCCGAAAGTTGCCAGGTTAACCGAAAATCCCTGATTGGCAAGAAACCCAAAAATCTGAAGTTGACCATTTTGAGTTTTTCTCCAAAACAATCCACCGGGTATATCTAAAAGTTTACCGTTTGAAAATTGAAGGCGAAGCGTAAGAAGGATATCGTTTCCCTGTGATTCAAAAAAACCTGTACTTGAGTTTTGAGTAAAGAAAGCCTTAGTTATTCCCAAAGAAGGAAAAGTCTTAATTGTGTTTGCGTCCTGAGCATTGTTGCCAACAACCCCAATAAAACCTTCATTGAATGGAACTGAAACCTCGACCAAACCGGAAGGTTGAGCATATACCTTAAATGCTATGGTAAAGACAAAGCAATAAATAGATAATAGAAGAAATATGGACTTTTTGGGACTAAAAAGGAACCTGTAATTAAATAATTTCTGGGATTTTGACTTAGAATAAATTAAACAGGCGTTTGACATAAGATGTTATGTAGGCTCAGGCGATATTTCGGATTTTAAAATTAAACCATTGACATTAAGATTCTTTTAATTCCTCAGGCTTAGAATTTTTTATAGCTAGATTGAAAATATAAGATTATGTTATACAATATAATCATGAAATTTATAATATATAAAGGTTTTTAGTTTCTATTTATTCAAATGTTAATGCAGGTGCCAATTTCTTAAAAAGATAAGCTCGATTTAATCAATAATTGCCAAGATTTTAGTTGGATGCTCAAGGAAAACGAACAGATTCGTAAGTAGCTGCAATTTATAATCCCGGAGCCAGCTTTAGGCAACCAGATCCATTCACAAAAGTCTTTAAGCCCGGTAGATACCCCAATCTTAAAAACTATGGAATATGAAATTGGAGTTTTTTAATCTGGAAAAATCGTTCTGTAGCCTGAATTCTGCTTTTGGCAATTTTATAAAATACAAGAAACAAATACTAATGGTGAGCCTTTTAACCGACCGTCTCATAATACTGGGACTGCCTTGATTATCGAATCCAGTGATGTAGCAGGGATATGGAAACCTATTGTGCTTAAAAACGGCATTCAAAACTTTTCAACCAATTGAGTTTTAGAATAATCAATTTTCAGGCATCCGAAAGGGAAATCCATTATTTAAGTTCACTTTATAAACTTTAGGCAAATATTTAAAACAAAGAAAAAGCCGGTCTGAAATTATCAGCCGGCTTGAATTTTATTATTCGTAAAGGATGTTACTAATATTTGACTACAACAAAGTCTGTGCGACGGTTGGCCTGATGAATGTCCTCCTTACATTTGGATGTCTTAGGGGCATCGCAATCGCATGGTTGGGCGGGTTTAGATTCTCCTAAACCAATTCCGTTTAGTCTATCCGGTTCAACAATCCTCATCTTTAAATAATCCAGGGTTGATTTCAGACGTTTCTCCGATAATTGTTGGTTATATTTCAAAGATCCCCGGCAATCTGTATGGGAAGAGGCCTCTAAGGTCAATGTGGGATTATTGTTAAGGGTTTCAACCAGTTTATCCAATTCAGCAGAAGCATCCTTTCGGATATTAAATTTATTGTAATCGAAATAGATTGGTACAATATTGATGAGGACTGGCTCAGGGGGCGGAATAGGTTGCAAAGACAGAACAATCTGACCTTTATACTCAGAGGCCTTGAAATTCATCTTTGCATTATAATAACCTGCAACGACGGCTTCAATGTCTGCGCCTGGTGCAGACATTCCGAATGACGCACCCGTGGTTCCAACCTGCAAATTGCTCTTACTGCCTCGCTGAGTTATATTGACTATTCCACTCAGCCTTTCGCCGGTTGCACCATCTACCAAAATGATATCAAAAGCTGGCCTGATATACTCAATGATGTCTACGACATTCATTTCAAATTCAAAAATATCGTCGTCGCCTATACTACCTTCTCTGTTGCTTACAAAATACCCGGCACCGGTTTTAGTAAAGGTTATTCCAAAATCATCCATTTCAGTGTTCAAACCACCCAACAAGTTGATTGGCTCAGTATCAAGATACTCTGAAACAAATAAATCTAGTCCTCCAAGTCCAGGCCAACCATTGGATGAAAACACCAAGAACCCATCAGGGCTCAGGGCAGGAAATACCTCGTTCTTAACTGTGTTGACAAAAGGACCAAGATTTTCGGGCTTAGTCCATGTATTGCCATTAAAAGTTGACTTCCAGATGTCAAATCCACCCATTCCACCCGGCATGTTGCTGGAGAAATACAGTGTTCCAGATTTTTGGTCAAAATAAGGATGCTGATTAGACCATTTTTCATTGTTGAATGGAAATGGTTTTGGTGTACTCCAGATATTAGATTCATTTGTACTGAAGTAAATATTCAGGTGAATTTTTCCAATTTCTTTAATTTGAGAGTTTTCCAGGGCCTTGTAGGAATAGCTGAGGTTTAAATAAGGATTTTTAAAAGAAGGTTTTCCTTCATGATTCCAATTGGTTGTATAAAAAAGGTATTTACCTTCAGGAGTTAAATAGACAGGGCCGTCATGCTGACTCTTGTTAATTTCTCCAGGAATTGAAAATGTCTGCTTTCCGCCACTTGAAATGGCTACCTGTGGAGATCCGAATGATCCCTGGGGTGTAATCACAGCATTTGTTGGATCACCAATAGCATGAGCATACAAATTAAAGAAGGGCTGATCATTAACCCCATGTAGCTTTTTATTGTTTTTTGTTGGCCGGGTGGACTCAAAATACAACCAACCATCCAGTACCGTAGGTCCAAATTCTGAATAGGCAGAGTTTATGGCCATTCTAGAAATTCTAGTTTTACCATAGCCCATCAACTTTTGATAGAAAAGTTCTTTATTAGCATTCATTGCAAGTTCAGTGGCTCCTTTAGCTTTTGCTAAGTGCGTACTGATGAGGGCATCTGCTTCTTTATATTTTTTTGAAGCCTTGAGACTTTCGAAATAACCAAAAATTTCGTCAGCCTTATCTAATGTCCCCATGCTGTCTGCGTGCTGAAAGTAATATAATGCATCCCTTAATTTTCCTATCCTATAAAGGTTCATTGCCGCATTAATAGAAGCCTCACGCTCTCCGGCGTCATGTTTAGCAATATGTAGCCTGGCGGCTTCCATATAGTGTCCTTTTACCTCAAGATTTTTTAATTTTCGGGCAATGCTTTTACTTTCCTGGCCAAAAGTTGATGACAGACCGAGAAAAAATATTAGGATGGATAAAATGATATTTCTCTTCATAATTAATTAAAGAATCTGGGTGACTGAACATTCTCGAGGTGCGCCTTACCGAACCGGAATCGAACACCCACTTCATGTGTTTGCCTGGAGTTGTTTCGTATTAAGGTCAAAGGAATTTCGTAAGCGTAATTGAAAATAAGCCGCTCCTTCACAGTAACACCTAGGAGCATACCAAGTCCATCTCCAATCCGGTAATTAATACCAGTGTCAATTATGTTGGCAATGGATATCACACCATTGAGGTCAAATTCGACCGGAGCACCACTGACAGCTTTCATCAGTATACTGGGTTTTAACTTTAATTTTTCTGAGAGATCAAAAATTCTTCCGGAATAAATGAAAAGATGCCGGACCTGATCCAGAGCGAGATTAGTTTCACCAACAGAGGTTTTATACTGCGCTAATCTTGGCATTGAAACACCAAGGAAGAAGTGATCGGAATATACCAGTAATCCACCTCCCATATTTGGTCTGAATATGTTTAATGATTGAAGATCCGGGTCATCCGGATCCCAAACATTATCAAATGAATTAGCATTAAGTCTTCGCTGATTTGCTACGGCATTTAAGCCGGCAGCGAGTTTGTATTTATCAGTTAAGCTAATATGGTAACCAACACTCATGTTTATGGTTTGGTTGGTCTCCGGTCCTATTCTATCGTTTATGGCATTCAGGCCAAATCCCCAATTGGAACGAACTGAAGTCTCTACCCCCATTGCTGTGGTGGTAGGAGCTCCGTTTATTCCAACCCATTGCCAGCGGTGCAGAAATGATGCCGTTCCATAGGTACGAATTCCGGCTTCAGCAGGATTAATGGTATAAGCGTTGAAAATATATTGATTGTACATCGGGTCCTGTTGCGCATGAACACTTAGCGAGCCAAAAGCCAGGATAAAGACCAGGACGGTATAATTTAACTTTTTCATTTTCCTTAGATCAATCAATTAATATGCTACAAAAACTAAACCGGTGAAGCGTTTTCCATTTCCAAGTTCCAGTACATAGAAGTAGGAACCGGCAGGAACTCGTGCACCACCCGTTGTCAGATTACTATTAGAGAGACCATCCCAATCGTTATTGTAAGGAGCCGCCTCATAAACTTTGTTACCCCAGCGATTGAAAACGGTGACCTTGTTATCCGGGAAAGATGCAAGACCGCGTATAATCCAAAGATCATTTTTACCGTTATTATTTGGCGTGAAGGCCTCAGGAATAAGTAAATTTGTTCCATCAATATCTATGGTGATGGTTGCATCGGCACATATCTGAGGGGTTGCCTGGGTATTACATACGCGGTACTCAACGGTCACTTCCCCTACCTCACCCGGTAAGCCACGATAAGTAAATTCACCTGACGACGGATCAAATGAAAACTCTCCTTCAGCCGTCCCTCCAATTCGGGTTATAGAAATACCCGAGCCAGCAATAAAATCATCATTGCTTAATATATTGATGGTAATTTTTTCACCTTCATCCGCTTCAGTATTATCGTCGAGTGCTACCGGCTCTAGTACATTTTTGTCTATTCCGTTTTTAGCACCATCCCCATCGCAATCCAGGTTTTTCCATTCAGCAGAGGTTGAACCACTTTGACTGGCTTCAATAAAAGAGCAGGGGTCGAGAGGGTCTGTGCCATCCTCCTTCTCTAACTTATTTGAAACTCCATCTCCATCACAATCAGCATCTTTCCATGCCTGGGAAGTAGATACCGTCTGACTCGCTGCTAAATAATCGCAGAGGTTATTCGGATCAGTGCCGTCTTCTGTTTCCTTACCATTCGTTACGCCGTCTCCGTCACAGTCAGCTGCACGCCATACTTCGTTGCTTGTGTCCGCAACTGAACCTGGAGCACTTACGCATGGATCTTTTGGATCATTGTCTGTTTCATTCTTATCGCCATCACCATCACAATCAGCATCTTTCCATGCCTGGGAAGTAG
>JBMTCO010000145.1:0-5938 GCA_049430945.1 Cyclobacteriaceae bacterium | reverse complement strand
CTGATTTCAGCAAGAGCCCGGGTGCACGACTTATCTATAAGCTCTTTCCTGTAAGCAGGGAATTTGATCGAGATAAATTTTTTACTGTACAGAATGGTAAAAGACTAGTCACACCTTTGTTTGTTGTGGCAGGCGTTATTGAATTCACGGATGTAGTTTTTGCAGTGGATTCAATCCCTGCCATTTTCTCTGTTTCCCGTGATCCGTTTATTCTTTATACCTCTAATATTTTTGCCATCCTGGGTCTCAGGTCACTCTATTTCCTGCTTGCAAACTTCATGCATATGTTTTCCCGGCTGAAGTATGGACTGGCCATCATCCTGGCATTTATCGGCTTTAAAATGGTCGTCAATCCATTGTATCATATTGAGTCCACGACCTCCTTGCTTATTGTACTTGGGGTCCTGATGGGTTCTTTTCTGACATCAGTGTGGTTTCCTGTAAAGGAGGAAACTCCTGAAACAAAAAATTAATTATTTACCGATTGTCTGATCAGTTCACTTCTTGATCAGGTTCTGGCGATAGCCGATACTGTCCTTTGCAGATGTGAATTGTAATCCGACGAATGGTTTACGGGAATTAAACAGAAAGTTACCGGAAGTGCCCCGGCCTAGCAGGAAAACAGAATCGGTCCATGCAAACCTGATGAGTTTGCTCCCATCCTCCAGCAAGCCGACATGGAGAGCTTCACCGGTTTCATCATCAAATCCCAGGAAGTTTCTGTATTTTCCATTTGATGACAGTCGGTTTAATCCCAGACCGCCTCTTTCAAAGCCCTGCTCGTCATTCCATAATAATCCTGTGGGTGTTCCATTCCTCTGCCCCGTATTAGGGTCAGACAATTCATCGCCCAGTAATACCTTGTCAAATCCTGCCTCGTTCATGACGACTATTCCATTTCCTCTGTTGTGATAGGATGAATACCATTTCATGTATTCTGTTCCCTCAAACCTTGATCCCCAGTACTTATTTACTTTTGCAGTATCTGTTCTTACCCTATCCTTTGATGCAGGAAATGGGGCACCAATTAATATTCTGTCCCGGCCGGCGCTGTCTTCCACAATGATGCCCCGGGCTCTTATAACTCCGGGTTGTTTCATCCTCTGTACTTCAATCAACAGATAAAGAATCAATCCTGCTGACAAAAAGATGTAAACGATCAGGAATTTTTTCATGATTTTCTAAAACCAAATGATGTAAAAACAGAACCAAAGGTTGCATTCAAAAATTAATTTCCCGGGTATCAGAAATTCTTGCGTTCAATTTCCTTCAGATTCTCAAGCTTTTTATTCCTTAAAAATCCGTTAATGTCTTCAAAATGTTCCCTGACGCGTTTATTACCGAATTCAAAAACTTTAGCTGCCAGACCGTCAAGAAAATCTCTGTCATGTGAAACAAGAATCAATGTACCATCAAATGCCTTTAAAGCATCCTTGAGGATCTCCTTGGTTTTTATGTCGAGGTGATTGGTGGGTTCATCCAGAATCAGGAGGTTTACAGGAGTAAGCAATAACTTTAGCATCGCAAGTCTGGTGCGCTCACCCCCTGAAAGAACTTTTACTTTTTTATCAATGCTGTCTCCACCGAGCATAAAAGCTCCCAGCAGGTCTTTGATTTTTGTTCTGATATCACCTTCTGCCACACGGTCAATGGTTTCAAATACTGTCATTTCTCCGTCAAGAAGGGAGGCCTGGTTTTGTGCAAAATAACCGATCATGCTGTTGTGGCCAACCTGCACTTTGCCTTCATAGTCAATCTCACCCATGATGGCTTTAATCATAGTGGACTTACCTTCACCGTTACGCCCCACAAAAGCTACTTTCTCACCTCTGGCAATGGTTAGTGATGCCTCACTGAACACAAGGTGATCGCCATATTTCTTTGTCAGCTCAGTGACAATGACTGGATAGTTTCCGGACCGTGGAGCAGGAGGGAATTTTAAGTTAAGAGCTGAAGTATCCACTTCATCTACCTGAATGATCTCTATTTTTTCAAGCATTTTAACCCTCGACTGAACCTGAAGGGTTTTTGAGTAAGTACCCTTGAAACGTTCAATGAACTGAGTGATATCTGCAATCTGCCTTTGTTGTTCGTCAAACTGTTTCTGCTGTTGTTCCCTGCGCTCCTTACGAAGCTGCAGATAATGACTATAGTTTGTTTTGTAGTCATAAATTCGCCCCATAGTGATTTCTATGGTCCGGTTGGTAAGATTGTCTACAAAAGTTTTGTCGTGACTTATCACGATTACAGCTTTTGCCTGGCTGACCAGGAATTCCTCAAGCCACTGGATGGACTCAATATCCATGTGGTTGGTAGGCTCATCGAGGAGAATCAGGTCAGGCTTTTGCAAAAGAATTTTTGCGAGCTCAATACGCATGCGCCAGCCTCCGCTGAATTCACCCGTAGGTCTTGTGAAATCAGTTCTCTGAAAACCAAGGCCCATCAGTGTTTTTTCAACTTCTGCATCAAAATTGATTTCTTCAACTGAGTAATACTTCTCACTTAATTCTGAAACCTCTTCTATGATTTTTGAGTAGGCATCAGATTCATAATCGGTTCTGGTTTCAAGCTCACGATTTAATTCCTCCATCCGGGCCTTCATTCCAAGTATTTTGCTGAATGCTTTGGAAGCTTCCTCAAAAACGGTGCATTCATCCTTAGTAAGCAGATGCTGTGGCAGGTAAGCAATAACGGCATCTTTTGGTGCTGAGATTTTCCCATAGGTAGGCTTTGAAACGCCCGCAAGTATTTTGAGCAGGGTGGATTTACCTGCACCGTTTTTACCCATCAGGGCAATACGGTCATTTTCATTTATGTTGAAAGTAATGTTGCTGAACAGGGCGCTCCCGCTGAACTCAACTCCTACGGCATCTACGGAGATCATGGCTTAAATTTGAAGCCGCGAAGATACATAAAATGCCCTATGAGGAATTTTGTATTAACCCCTTAAAATTCCACTATCCGCGTCCGGAGAGCCCTTTTATCAGGCCTTTTATATACCCGATGCTCTCTGCAATTCCAATGGCCGGATCACCGGGACGTTCGTACTCAAGGCTGCAGAAGCCTTTATAGCCTATTCTGGATGCAGTGTTAATAAGTTCGGAAATATTAATCTGCCCTCTGCCCGGAATGGTTGAAATGCCTCCGGCCACAGGTTCAGTGACATCTTTTATATGCATGTCCATGACCCTGTCGCCAAAGCGATCCAGCATTTCTGCAGGATTGTGCCCGCATCTGAAGGAGTGACCGATGTCCAGACATATGCCTATCCCTGAATCCATATCGCTGATCAGCTTGTAGATTGTATCAATGTCCGGATAACGCTTGTCTTCTGGACCGTGATTGTGAATTGCAATCCTGATACCGGTGGACTTGACATTTCTCTCGACGGCCGCAAGCGTTTTTTCTGCAGGCGAACCAATAATTATTTTTATTCCTGCTCTGGCTGCATAACTGAAGGAGCGATCCACTTCTGAATCCTGCTCCATGTAAATAACTCCAAGTCCATAGGGTTCAATGCCACCTTTCCTGAGTTGTGAAATTAAAGCGGCAGCCTCCCCGGCAGTAGATTCATACGGCAGTTGAAAATCTTTCAGCGTCATATGTTTTATGCCTGTTTGCTGCATGACTGAAATAATAGCGCTGAGATTGTTTTTGTAATGTGCAAATGAGTACCCGGCAATCCCGATTTTAAGATCAGCTGGTGAGGATGAAGCACGTGCCATTGCCGGTATGGAGGCCGGAAACAATGCAGTAAGTCCGCCTGCTATAATGGCATTCCTTCTGTTCATGATTTTATATTGGCATCGGATAATCCTGATGCTGCCTCGCGGTCCAAATGAAGATGAAAATTTGGATGACCAGCAAGGAGTTGACAGGGTAACTCCGGTTCATCTGCAGAGGCAAGTTTTGCAGCAAGTCCGGATTTACCGGGCCCGGTAACGCAGGTGATAATTTGTTTTGCAGACAAGATGCTTTTCATTGAAATTGTTATCCCTCTTCTGGGCACCTCGTGGATAGTTCTGAATCGGGCCGGATTGGCCAGTTCTTTCCGGAAGGCTTCACTGGGTTCTACGAGCCGGTAACCCGGTTCCTCCTGGTTTTTTGGTAATTCCTCCATAAGCCCTAATTCACCGCGATTTCCAATTCCGGTTAGTACCAATACAGGCGTTATCCTGCTGATGCTTGTTGAAATCCTGCTGATTTCACTGGACGGCACCGCTTCACCATTTATAAGGCCTTTCACCTCAATACCTTTATGGTGTTCAACAATCCTTTTGTAAAAATCATTCTGTAAACTTCCTTTTGAAATCCTGGATATTCCTACGAACTCACAAACAGGAAAAATCAGAACTTTTTTCCAGTCTATGCCTTCACGAGAAGCAAGGAAATCTACCACAGGTTCAACCTCCGGGTCACCGGATAATATTAAAGTTGCGTAGCCCGCTGAGACAATGGCAAGTCTGAGCATTGCAGCCGCCTGCTTGCCGGCTGCCTCTTTCAAGGTCATACTATCCGGATGGATATGCAGATTAGCTCCCAAAGGATTGGCTTAGGTTTATCATTAAAGATAGAAATTTATTATATGTGTCAAAACATAAGTTGTTTTTTTGGCCAGTTATTCATTCTAAGGTTCTGAGAATCCAATAACTTCATATCGATCAGAATTTAAATTGCTCTGCAAAATTATGCCGGTAGAGATTTTTTCAGGTCAGTAAGTCTATATTTTAAATCACAAATACCTGCTGTGTAATCAGCAAGATTGATTTCCCCGCCTTTTGCACATATTTGCGCTTTGTCCGGTTTAGAATATGTTATCAAGGCTATTTTTTCTGACGTTTGTATTTTCAGCAATTGCTGTTTGTGCTCAGTTCCAACCACAGCTGACCTCAGGCGAAATCCGTTTAAAACTTGAGAAGCTGAACACCCTGGGCTCTGTTTTATACATAGCAGCCCATCCTGATGATGAAAACACACTTGCAATCGGTTATTATTCCAATGAGCGTAAAATGACCACCGCCTATCTTTCACTTACCCGCGGTGATGGTGGACAAAATCTGATTGGCAGAGAACTGCGTGAGAAACTCGGACTTATCCGAACTCGTGAACTCCTTGAAGCCAGAAAAATTGACGGAGGAACACAATTTTTTACAAGAGCCAATGACTTTGGATTTTCCAAAGGTCCTGAAGAAACGCTTTCAGTCTGGGATAAGAATGAGGTACTTTATGATGTACTTAAGGTAGTCAGGAGTTTCAGACCGGATATTATAATCTGTCGCTTTCCGCCTGATTCAAGGGCCGGCCATGGCCACCATACATCTTCCGCCTTGCTTGCGCTTGAAGCCTATGAAAAGGCCGATGATCCTTCTGTGTTTCCGGAGCAGGTCGCTCAATACGGGCTATGGAAACCACGCAGAGTTTTTCTGAATGTCAGCCGGTTTTTCAATCAGAACATCAATGAAAACACGCCCGGTGTTATCACCATCGATATGGGAGGATACAATCCGCTGCTTGGTGTTTCCTACCCTGAACTATCGGCAGCAAGCCGTTCCATGCACAAAAGCCAGGGATTTGGAAGCAGAGCAAGAAGGGGATATACCCCTGAATTTTTCGAACTCCAGCGCGGTGATTCTGTAAAAAGTGATCTGCTGGAAGGGATAAATACATCCTGGTCCAGAGTGCCGGGTGGAAAAAAAATAGAAACGCTGATCAAAAAGACTATTGCAGGCTTCAATGATGACCAGCCCTGGCTGTCAGTGCCGGCACTGCTGAATATCAGAAAACAGATAAATCTTCTTGAGCAAGGTATTTGGAAATCCCGAAAGCTTAATGAGGTTAACAGACTTATTGCAGATTGTCTTGGCTTATATGTGGAAATCGCTGCTGATCATTATTTTCAGTCACCCGGAAGAAAGGCGGAATTTTCAGTGGAGATTCA
>JBMTCO010000144.1:0-6015 GCA_049430945.1 Cyclobacteriaceae bacterium | reverse complement strand
CATCCCATCTTTTTTTGGTCAAACCACCGGGTTTAAAAAGAATCTGATCAAGCCTGAGGTTTTGATAATGGGCGAAATAAAAGATATCCGTGAAGCACGATACCTGCATGGAGTTCTTGGCAAGGGATTCTGGACGTTTTACAGCGGGCATGATCCTGAAGATTATCAGCACACGGTCTATGAGGAGCCTACTGATTTAAACCTCCATCCAACTTCGCCTGGATACAGACTGATACTTAATAATATTTTGTTTCCTGCTGCAAAAAAGAAAAAACAAAAAACCTGAAGACGGCTGAGAAAGAATTCAATGCATCCTGTCAGGTCTCATGTCCAGTGTCCTGACAATTTCAGCTTCTGCATCCAGCCATTCTTTCCATCGTCGGGTGACCTGAGCGGGATCCATATAGCATTTCGCAAGGGTTATAAAGTTTTTATAATGTCCTGCTTCGGAAACCATCAGATCATAATAAAATTTACGAAGGTCCCCATCCGCAATTTCCTTCCACAGCAGCCTGAATCTTTCGCAGCTCCTTGCTTCAATCAAAGCATTCATCAGAAGCTTCTCAACCAGATGCTGAACCCTGCTTCCACCCTTTTTCCTGATTCGTGATATTCGTTCCACGTATTCATCCCTTCTGGGCTTTCCAAGTGTCCAGCCGCGCTCAGAAAGTTTTTTTAAAACCATTTCAAAGTGACTCCATTCCTCTGAAACAACAGGCGTCAGTCTTTCAACAAGCTCTTTACGGTCATGAAATTCAATGATCAGACTGATGACTGAAGAAGCAGCTTTTTGCTCGCAATAGGCATGGTCAACAAGGATTTCCCGGATGTTCATTTCTGCAATTCCAACCCACCTTGGATCTGTGGGAAGTTCCAGCCCTAAAACCTGCTTCTCCTGTGCCATCAATCAAATAAAATGAGTTCAAATCCAAAGTCCATAATAGTCCGCTGACCCGGATAACCCGGACTCAACAAAAATCCCGGACGAGCTCCGGCCTGCATCAGATTATGGAACTTATAAAAGAATCTTCCTCGCTTGATTTTGCCGTTTATGAAAAAATCAGCTCCAAGCCAGTCAGCGACTTTTTCATCACGTTGTACGTAATAATGCTGTATGACAGGATCATATCCGGGTGCAAACCAGGATGAACGCCATGAAACATCAAATCCAATCTGTGCTTCCAGATTTCCTTTGAAGAGAAACCCTTTAAATGCCAGCTGACCATTTATAAGCCAATCTGGAACCTGAAGCAGATTACCCGGATTCCCACTCACAATTGCTCTGGTAGCCCGGACCCCAAGATTCATTTTTTTGAGAAAGGTAACATTCAATTTTGCCTGAGGCAGTATAAGTGAGTGTGTTCCGCTTGACTGAACCGGTACAACGGTTTGCCCATCAGGCTGGGTTGATTTCTCCATCCAGACCTGATCAGCCAGAAGTGTATATCCTAACCCCGGTGCAAATGAGATTTTTTTCAGTGGCACTTTAAGGAAGGCCTGAGCCTGCAGTCCGGTAACAGGCTTAAAATCATTGACCCAGAAATCATGTACACCCCTGTAAAGCCTGTAAAAGGAACCGGGCGCCGAGATTGACTGAACAAAAGTCCCTTCTATAAATTTATTATCAAGGTTTGCCTCAATGCTGTAATTACCAAATTGATTCAATTCAAATTTGCCTGAAATTGCGGAAAGGGAATCGAGGTTCAGCATAAGTCTGCCACCAAGAAAATGTTCAGTGCCACCGACCTTTACATCATAATCATCAGGATCGGCATAGGCATAAGTTGTTTTATAATTTCTGAACTTATAAAAGGCATTGTAAAACAAAAATGCTTTTCGGCCCTTGAACCCTGCTTCCTGCTCAATAACCCTGAAGTTCATTAAGTCATCTGCATTGAGTGTATCTTCCTTCACCTTAATCCAGATATCATAAGGGCGTTGGTTATTGGACGGAGAATAAGAGTCTTTAAAAGTGTTCTGCTGTTTACTAAGAGAAACAGACTGGTAAATTTCAAGTGCAGAGGCGAGCCGGAAACGGTGGTTAAAATTCAGTTCTCTTTTTAAATCTTCGGACTGAGCTGCATAAAGTACAGGACTTGCATTGGTTGAGAAATAATCACTGAAGGTTCCTCCGGAAGGCAGGAATACCCCTCCGTTCTCCTTTACGTTATGCTTTAAACGGCGATAAAACCCATAAGCCTGATAACGGTCATTTTTGGAAGTATAATTACTGTGAAAATCATAATATTGACTTGTAACATGTCGATCTCCTTTTCTTCGTTTATCAATTTGCTTGTCTACAAGAATCGGGCGGTAATTAAATCCAAAATTCCACCTTGGGTTGATGTTCCTTTTAAACTCAACACGTGTCATGGATCTCCCATTACCACCCCAGACCAGCTGCATCCTTGTGTAAGGAGATTTTGTATCGAAATATTCAGGCTCCTCGGAAAAGAAGTAAGGATCGTAAACATCAAATCCGGAAACTGTACCGGAAAATTTTCTGACCGATGGAAACAGTTCATACAATGCAGTGCCGGCATTCCCCAGGTCCTGAAGTCGGTTTTCAAAGCGTTGCGGATAGGTCCACCTGTGGTAATTCAAAATGCCGGTATCAATTGGGCTGAACGCTGGTTTGTTAACCATGAGCCTGAACCCTGTGGTGCGAAGGGTGGTGTTGGGGCCATAGACATTCTTTGAGGAGTCGTTCAGAAATAAGGAGCCCTTCCTTCGGGCCGTTCTTGAACCTGTAGTATCTTTTGCAACCCTAGTTCCTCCACCGGCATTACCCATATTACCAATGGATTGCAAGGTTCCCCTTTGAGCCATTGAATCACCGGGGAATACCACCAAGCTGATCATGATAATCAACGCTGAATACAGGTATAATTTACCTTCAGGCATCGTGTTCCTGGTTCAGCTTACTCCTAACCTTATTAATGACCAGACTATTGAATTCTTCTCCCCTTTCAAGAAATTCGACCTCAATAGGCAAGTAGAACCAGGGTTGTCCGACGATCAACTGATCTGAACTGTATTCGGATAGCCTGATCATATCTTTTTCTGTAGTCAGTAATGAGCAATCCAGACCGGAGGCTTTCTGAATTATTTCATAAAGTTCGCTCATTGTAAATTTATGATGGTCCGGAAACCTGAAATGCTGAATCACATTAAAATCCTGTTTGCAGTGACGCAACAGCAAAGATGATTGCGCAATTCCTGTGATCAAAATGATATTTTTTGAAATAGTATTATGATTTCCAAAAGATACAGGAGTGCTGTACCGGTATCTGGTGTAAAAAACCGGTATGTCCCCGGTATATTTTCTTGCTTTATCAGTTATCAGGGCCATTTGATTTGAATCAAGTGTGGACGGACATTTGGTAACCAACAGCACATCTGCACGACGGGCCCCGGCTCTTGATTCGCGAAGCCAACCTGCCGGAAATAAAAAATCATCAAAAAACGGATCCTCAAATTTAGTCAGCAGGATATTTAAATCAGTGCGTATGCGCCTGTGCTGAAATGCATCATCCATAACAACCACACTCGGCTGTGAATCCTCATTATTAAGTAACGTCGGAATAGCCAGGATTCTATCTTCGGATACGACAACATTAATCTCCTTTCCGAATTTGCGATACAATTGTACTGGCTCGTCCCCCGCAGTTAATGCACTATCGGCATCTGAAAGAAACCGAAGCCCTTTTGTTCTTCGCCCATAGCCACGGCTTAAGGAAGCAACTCTGAAATCAGATTTAAGTAACCGAACAAGGTATTCAGTAACAGGTGTTTTTCCTGTACCTCCCATACTCAGGTTACCCACGCCAATGGTCATCAGAGAATCAAAATGAAAGGACCTGCGAATGCCGATATCATATAGGTGGTTACGAAAGCGCGTTACCGCCTCGAAAATCAGGCTCAGTGGCAAAAGTAGTCGTTTCATCAGCTATGTACCGGAAAATGCAATTATAACAGAGATCGGTCAAATGAAGTGGTAACATTGTGATGGTGGAAATAGCCAGAGGGAAAATCAAACAGATCAGGATGATCCGTATTGGTGTAAATTGCAGCTAAAATTATTGATTATGAGTACAGTGCGCGTTAAGGACCTGATTAAATTCCTGGATGACCTCGCTCCTTTCCGTTTGCAGGAATCTTATGATAATTCCGGACTTAACACCGGAAACCCTGAAAATGAGGTCACCGGGGTTCTGGTAACACTTGACTGTACGGAAGAGGTAATCCAAGAGGCTGTTCTGAATGGCTGCAACGTAATTTTGGCCCATCACCCAGTCATTTTCAGTCCATTAAAAAGTCTGACAGGAAAAAGTCATGTTGAAAGAACCATTATCAATGCAATCAGAAATAACATTTCTATTGTAGCCATCCATACCAATTTTGATAATATAAAAGATGGCGTTAACAAAACTATTGCTGACAGATTAGGTCTTATAAACAGAAAGGTACTTCGTCCGATCCAGGGAAATATATTCACACTCGTCACCCACGTACCGGAAAGTCATTCCGGGCTCGTCCTCAATGCGTTACATGATGCCGGAGCCGGTAAAATCGGAAATTACAGTCATTGCAGCTTCAGATCAGAAGGCACAGGTTCTTACCTGCCTGAAAATGAAGCACAGCCATGGCAAGGAACCAAAGGCAATCTTGAACAGGTCAGTGAAGTCAGACTTGAAGTGCTGGTACCTTCTTATCGCAGCGAAGCAATTCTGGCGGCGTTATTCAAAAGTCATCCTTATGAAGAGGTCTCTTATAATCTTACCCAAACAATAAACCAAAATCAAGAAACAGGGGCCGGCCTGGTGGGTGAATTAATTAATCCTGTGCCTGCGGAGCAGTTTCTGAGGCAACTGAAGGGCACCATGAAAACAGGTCTGATTCGTCATTCACCATTGTGTCACAAGGAGATAGCAAGAATTGCTGTTTGTGGCGGAAGTGGTTCATTTCTTTTGAAAGATGCCATAGAAAGCGGTTCTGAAGTATTTATTACCGCAGATTTCCGATACCATGACTTTTTCGGGGCTGAAGGAAAGATCATTATTGCTGATATAGGTCATTTTGAGTCAGAACAATACACAAAAGAGCTCCTGACAGACGTTTTGCGCAAAAAATTTACTAATTTTGCAGTCGTTTTATCAAAAATTGATACAAATCCGATAAGTTACCTTTAAGTAATGGAAAATCAGAGTGTTGCACAGAAACTGGAGGCTCTTGTCCGTCTTCAGTCCATTGATACTAAGCTTGATCAGCTTAAAAAACTGAGGGGTGATCTCCCTAATGAAGTTCAGGATCTTGAAGATGAAATAGAGGGCTTTAAAGTCCGCATGTCACGTTTTGAGGCGGAGCTTAAAGAGCACGATGACTTCATTAAAAAGAACAAGGAGGCCATAAAAGAGGCCGATAAGCTGGTTAAAAAATATAATGATCAGCAGAAAAATGTAAAAAATAACCGTGAGTTTGAGGCGATCACCAAAGAGATAGAGCTCAATGAGCTTGAAATAAATCTGAGTGAAAAGCGAATCAAGGAAACGAAGGAAAAGATTGAGGTTAAAAAGGTTGATACTTCCTCACTTGAAAAGCTGATTGGAGAACGTGCGGAAGATCTTTCAAACAAGAAAAAAGAACTTGAGGACATCATGGCTGAGAGTACAGAGGAAGAGAAAAAACTTCTTGCTGAACGCGAAAAAGCTGCCAAAAAAATTGAAGATAAACTCCTCAAATATTATGAAAGACTCCGTGGCAGTCTTTCAAATGGCCTTGCCGTTGTAAAGGTCGTTCGCGGTGCCGCAGAGGGTTGTAACATCATCATTCCTCCGCAGAAAATCGCTGAGATCCGGGAAAAAAAGAAGATTGTAATTGATGAGCATTCAGGAAGGATCCTTGCAGACGTGGATATGGAACCGATGGAAGAAGAGAAGCCTAAAAAGGCAGCCCCTGCCAAAAGAAAAAAGGCAGCCTGACCTTGAAAAACAAACTTTTTAAAACAGGCTTTGG
>JBMTCO010000143.1:0-6018 GCA_049430945.1 Cyclobacteriaceae bacterium | reverse complement strand
ACCAGGCATCCGGTTATCATACATGCAAATTGATAAGTCTCCGAGGATAGGCATCAACTACGCAGGAGATGATGCACTCCTGCCGTGGAGGTTTTCTGTTCGCAGTAATCCATGGGTAAGCATCCCTGTCATTGCACCTGGTTCCGATTTGAAGTAGTTTTGTAAAATGAAATTTTATGTTTCATTCTCAGTTGCTGCTTTGTTGTTAGCTGCAGGAAGCTTTGCTGTTGCGCAAACCAAACCTTTTAACAGTTCTTATGATGAACAGGCGCCTTTTTTGACTAAGGACGGCTCAACATTATATTTCACGGTTGCCGGAAATGCTCAAAATGCAGGTGGTAAAAGAGATCCGGGTGACATCTGGGTATCCTCCCTTACTGCGACAGGCTGGTCAAGGCCGGAGCCTGTTACCAATCTAAATAATTCCGGATACAACGCAGTTGCAGGGTTGTCCGCGGATGGATCAAAGCTTTATCTGTACGGGCACTACCGCGAAGATGGGTCTGCTGCTTTAACTCAGGGAATCTCAGTCAGTAAACGAACCGGAGCAGGATGGACTGTTCCGGAAAATATTTATCTGCCTTATTTTGTTAACAAATCTATTGGGTCAGGGGCATGGTTAACCAGTGATGAGAGCGCATTGATTTATTCTGCCAATGCTCCGGTGGGTTATGGTGCGGAGGATTTATACATATCCATTCTTGGAAAGGAGGGATGGTCAGAACCGATTCACCTGGGAAGGGCTGTCAATTCTGAATTTCAGGAGCTTACCCCGTCAATTAGTGAGGACGGCAAAACCCTTTATTTTTCTTCAAATCGCCCCGGCTCGCGGGGAAGTTTTGATGTATTTTTTTCAGAGCGGCTTGATGATTCATGGCTCAATTGGTCAGAAGCTAAACCTCTTCCCGGTACAATAAATACTGCCGGCAGGGAGCTGTTCTATTATCCTCAGGAGCCTGATCGGCCGATTTACACTTCCACAGTTGACAGCGACGGTTATGGGGATATAAAAATACAGGGCCCTGATGTTGCTCCGGTAACACCGGAAATACCGGCTTTACAAAATCAGACTCCTGCACCAATACCTGCAGTTGTTTCAGAACCGGATCGCCCGGCAAAAGGTCTGATCAGAATAAATGGATTAGTGATTTCCTCAGATAAATCTTTACCACTTCCAGCCATGGTCCGTATCAGGGGCGGTCTTGAGAAAGATCTTTCAGCTGACTCAAAAGGCAGTTTTTCAATTGAAGTTTCTCAGGATATTAATTTTGTATTAGAAGCTGATTATAAGGGATTTATAAGCAAATCTCAAAAAATAGATTTAAGCCAGGCAAAAAAGCAAATTCTTGATGTAACGATGGTACTTCAGCCTGCAGCGGAGGGAACGGTTGTAACACTTTCCAACGTCCTGTTTTACCAAAGCAGTGCTTCCCTGACCAATGAATCGTATGATGAACTTGATATGATTGTTACCTTCATGAAGGTTAATCCTGATATAAAAATCAAACTTGCAGGACACACGGATAACCGCGGTGACAGGAATCTGAATCTAAGGCTCAGTAATGAGCGTGTTAAAAAAGTCAAGGGTTATCTGGTTGGAAAAGGAATTGAACCGGGTCGGATTTCTGGTCAGGGCTTCGGAGGCACAAAGCCTGTAGCAGACAACAAAACTGAGGAAGGCAGGAAGCTTAACCGCCGGGTTGAATTTACCATCATCAGATAGTGATACTAAAGTTTAACTTTTGATGTTATATCCTTTGCTCTGATTTTTAATTGTTTAGAGAATTTTATTAACGCTTATCAGGTTATCATGGCTTAAGGTTATTCACAACCTTCTGTTCATGATTTGTTGAAAACATTATCAATAATTACTTCAGGATAATTCTCGCGAATCGTTAGGTTTGAATTGTCATTTCAATCCAACAACCACTACGAAATGGAGCAGCGTTCAGCGCAGAGGTCAGGTGTAGCCCGGACAGTCAGAAATATTCCAAGAGAGATCTCAGACAGTCTGGGTAAACTCCCGCCTCAGGCGCCGGACCTGGAAGAGGCAATTCTGGGCGCACTGATGCTCGAAAAGAATGCACTTACCTCTGTGGTAGAATTTCTCCGTCCTGAACATTTCTATCGCGACCAGCACCAGGAAATCTATACCTCCATTCTGGACCTCTTCAAGGCATCTGAGCCTGTGGATATGCGCACGGTGGTGTCCCAGCTGCGTAAAAACGGTAAACTTGAACTTGTCGGCGGCGCATTTTACATTGCTGAACTCACTTCTAAAGTCAGTTCTGCAGCCAACATAGAGTATCATGCCCGAATCGTAATAGAACTTGCCATCAAGCGTGAATTGATTCAGATTTCTTCAAGCATCCAGCAGGAGGCCTATGAAGACACCAACGATGTCTTTGAACTGCTTGATAAAACAGAACAATCCATCTTTAAAATCTCAGACAGCAATCTGAGAAAGAACTATGATACTATGCATTCGCTCATGCATAAGGCAATCAAGGAGTTACAGGAAAAGAAAAATCATAAAGATGGTCTCACAGGAGTTCCTACAGGATTCTCCCGCCTTGACCGCATCACCAGTGGCTGGCAAAAAGCTGATTTGGTTATTATTGCCGCTCGTCCGGGTATGGGTAAGACTGCATTCGTGGTTTCGGCCATGCGCAATGCTGCAGTGGATTTCAAGCATCCTGTTGCCATTTTTTCTCTTGAAATGTCATCCGTTCAGCTAGTAAATCGTCTGATTTCAGCGGAGGCAGAGCTGGAATCTGAAAAACTTAAAAAAGGTAACCTTGAACAGTTTGAATGGGCTCAGTTGATTCACAAAACAGACCGGCTCAGTTCTGCTCCTATATTTATTGACGACACCCCGGCGCTGAGCATTCTTGAATTGAGGGCTAAATGCAGAAGGCTTAAAGCTGAGCATAACATTGCACTCATTATAATCGATTACCTCCAGCTTATGAAAGGAGAGCCCGGAGGAAACCGCGAACAGGAGATTGCCTCAATTTCCAGAGCGCTTAAGGGTATCGCCAAAGAACTGGATGTGCCCGTTATTGCACTTTCTCAGCTTAGTCGCGGTGTAGAGACCAGAGGCGGTGATAAGCGTCCTCAGCTTTCAGACCTTCGTGAATCCGGCTCTATTGAACAGGATGCTGACATTGTTATGTTCCTCTACCGCCCAGAGTACTATAAAATCACTGTGGATGAAGAAAACAATCCTACTCAGGGTATGGCTGAGGTTATTGTGGCAAAGCACCGTAATGGAGGCCTGGATACTGTGAAACTTAAATTCATTGGTAAGTACACCAAGTTCGGTGACTATGATATGCCTGCCGGAGACAGCAATCCGTTCTCCGGTATGATTACCAGAGAGAGTAAGTTAAATTCTCTTCCGGATGAGCCTCAGTCTCCTCCACCGCCGGATGAGTCTGAAGACATGCCTTTTTAAAAATTCTTTTTACGGTTTTTATTCACCACGGTATTTCCGCTATATTTTAAGCGTGAAAGCCCTTCAGTTAACCACACTTGGTAAGATAGAGATCAAAGAGGTCCCTGTCCCTGTACTTTCTGCCGGCAAAGCATTGATCCGGATGAAAGCAGCATCTCTGAACCGCCGTGATCAATGGATCAGAGAAGGAAAATATCCGAATATCCGAATCGGTGCCATACTTGGTTCTGATGGTGCCGGTGTTGTAGAACAGGTTTACGACGAATTCGACCAGGGATGGGTCAACCGAGAGGTAGTTATTAACCCAAATATCGGATGGGGGCCTGATCCTGAGGTGCAGTCAAGATTTTATACCATTCTGGGTATGCCCGTTGATGGCACCTTTGCCGAATATATGGTGGTTCCCGTAGATCGCCTTTGCCCAAAACCTGAACACCTCGACGCATTACAGGCTGCAACTCTTCCGCTTGGAGCACTTACTGCCTTCAGGGCGTTGTTCCGAAGAGGTTGCCTCACACAGGGGCAAAATGTTTTGATATCAGGATTCGGGGGTGGCGTAGCCCAGTTTGCTTTTTCATTCGCTCAGGCAGCCGGCGCGAATGTCTATGTATCCTCAGGCAGTGATGCAAAAATTGAAAAAGCAATAAAAATGGGGGCGCGCGGAGCTTACAACTATCGTCGCGATGCGATATTCCCTGATCTCTGGAAAACAAAGGGTGGCTTTGACCTGGTTATTGACAGTGCGGGCGGCGACCAGATCAATAATTTCATCAAAATGCTGCGACCACATGGCCGCATTGTTTTCTATGGAGCAACCAACGGTTTACCTGACACGGTTGATCTTTACAGAATGTTCTGGAACCAACTTACCCTTCAGGGTTCAACAATGGGAAATGACCAGGAATTCGCCGAAATGCTGGATTTTGTGGAGCAACACAGACTAATTCCAGTGATCGACTCAATCAGACCATTCAGCAGGATTGCTGAATCATTTGGTGACATACTGCTGCCCAACAAGGCAGGAAAAATTGTTTTTCAGTTCTAATTAACCTCTATGCTTAAAAATTTACTTCTTCCGGTTTTTGCAGTACTGTCATTTGCTTCAGTAGCCCAGCCTGCTCTAAATAAAAAAATCAAGCGGACACTTGCACTGGTGGACACCATGCAAATCCGTGAGAGAATCATTTATTTATCCGACGATAAACTGAAAGGCCGCAAGCCCGGCACAGAAGGCTATCAGATGGCAGTGGATTATGCTATCGCCCAGTTTAAAAAAATCGGGGTAGAGCCAAAAGGAGATGACGGATATCTGCAGAAGGTTATTCTTCGCACCGCTGCACTTGACAGTTCTGCCAGTTCATTTTATCTGAATGGAAAGAAGATTGCCCTTGGTAAACAGGCTATTGTCTGGCCTGATATGAACAGGTCTGTTTCTGATGCTGAAGGCGACCTTGTTTGGGTTGGTTATGGTATATCCGCACCCCATCTTGGTCATGATGATTATGCCGGGCTTTCTGTCACAGGAAAAATTGTGGTGCTCAGAGGAGGAACACCTCCAAACTTCCCGGCAAGTGAAAAGGCTCATTTTAATGGTCTAGCAAACAAGGGAGATATTGCAGGAAAAAAAGGAGCAATCGGTGTGATCATTCTTGAACCCGGCGATGATTCATTTTCATTTACTGTTAATAACGCTCTGGCGGGATTGACAGGATTTGTGAATAAGGACGGCTCAACAGGTTCGGGCAGAGTTAGCGTGCATCCAAATCTTAAGTTCACTGCAACTGTAAAGGCGTCTGTACTCAAAGATTTTGTCGGCGATTCCAAATCTCCATCCAAACCACTTGGTGTATCCGTTCGTGCCTCAACAAAAACCAGATACAGGAATCTGACCAGTTATAACGTGGTAGGGTGGATTCCTGGAAAAGATCCTGTATTAAAGGATGAATTTGTAATTCACACCGCTCATCTGGATCATGTGGGCATCGGTCGCCCTGTAAAAGGTGATTCAATTTATAATGGTGCTCATGATAATGCAAGCGGAACCTCTTGCGCTATTGAAATCGCCAAGCTCTACAAAAATGCATCCACCAGACGATCTGTATTGATTGCGCTCGTAACTGCTGAAGAAATGGGGCTGCTTGGCTCAAGGTACCTTGCTGCTAACCCACCTGTTCCGAAAGATAAAATCGTCGCAGATGTCAATACGGACATGCCTACCCTTATTGCACCTCTTCTTTCCATTGAACCGCTTGGTGCCCGGCATAGTACACTGATCACTGAGGTCAATGCAGCTGCAGGATTTCTTGGTCTTGAAGTCCAGGAAGATCATATGCCTGATCAGGTTAGATTTGTTCGAAGTGACCAGTACAGCTTTTTGCGTGAGGGGATTCCCGCGTTGCATGTCAAATATGGCCTGAAAACAAAAAATCCTTCTTTTGATCTGAGGAAGCATATTGACGAATGGACGGAGGCTCATTACCATAAACCATCCGATGAGTTCAGGGATGAAGCTTTTAATTTCAGTGCTGCTGCCACCTATGTCAGGCTGAATTTCCTTATCG
>JBMTCO010000142.1:0-6127 GCA_049430945.1 Cyclobacteriaceae bacterium | reverse complement strand
CTTTTAGACTGTAATTGTCGTTTTGCAGATCAATCATGTTCTTTACGGTAATACCGGACATTGCAGCAAGCCGCTGATTGATCCTTCTGTTTCGGAAGGCCTCATAACTCGATGCAGTTATGTAATAGGGGTAGGTGGAATCTGCAGGATACTGATTTGCAGAACTCACAAATCCCCTCACCGGATTGGTTTCCTGGACATTGTGCTCATAGGGAATATATCTGGCCGGTTCAGAGGCTTTGGTTGAACCATCCAGGATGAATCTTCCTTCCATCTGCCGACGAACCGGAAATTTTCCCTGAACCCGAATTGCAATGTCACCCGATGCCGAGGCAAAAACAAAATTCTGTGCCGGTGTCGCAAAATGATTCAAAGCCTTGTGGTAATCTTCAATATTGGATGCTTTGTTGAGCTCATAAAAAGTCCGCATTTCATTTGATCCATCATGGCTCAGCCAGCGGTAAGCAAAACGGGCACGCTCATTCTTTGATTTGAAAAGGTGGTCATACCGGACCGGACCATGATGAGTAAATGTAATGGTGTCATAAAATACACCTGCACCTCTCACATTAAATACCTCAGCGCGCTTCACAGTTTTTCGCCAAATGCCGTCTTGCTCATACTCATTCATATTTAAGTCCCTGAATTTCAGGCGGTACCAGTCTACTGCATCGCGCTGCGCATTGGTTACACCCCAGGCAACAGAGTCGTTGAAACCGCTTATCACGCCGGGGCTTCCCGGCAGTGAAGCACCCATGGCATTATATCCCGGGGCGTTCAGATGAACCATATACCAGATGGAGGGAAGGCTTAAGGTAAGGTGCGGATCATTGCATAAGATTGGTGCTCCGGTTATGGTTTTTGAACCTGAAACTGCCCAGTTATTACTGCCAATATCCTTTTCAGTTTTTTCTGAAGGAAAGACAGAAACTGTTTCTTTCGGTAGTATGGAAGTCACGCTGTCTGCAGGCACAGGACTGGGCCATAATCCTGCCCGGTTTACAATTGGATCACTGACAGGTTCACGGTCAGGATATAATAAATTGAGCTTTGCAAGGCCAAGCTTCTGAAGTGCATTTGTCATCTCCATATCCTTCTCACCTGTATTCAGGGTTCTTGCCATTGATTTCAGCAACAGAGCCATTTTCAGATTTGTCCATGGCTCAGGCTTATAGTCAAGGAGCTTGTATTCAACAGGTAAATCCCTGTAAGTCAGCTGGCCGATAAACTGATTGATACCCTTTGTATACTGATCGCCGAGTTCTTTTAAGACAGGATCTTTTTCAACTTCATTTATGAAATTCTCTGCCGCAAAAACCATTCCCATACGACGCTGGTCACGATCATAATTAAGATAAACACTGTCTTTTCCGGCCCCTAAAAATTCGGATATACGACCTGATGCTGCATGAATCTGGAATTCCATTTGCCATAACCTGTCAGAGGCTGTTACATAACCCTGCGCGAGATATAAGTCTTTTTCATTTTGGGCGAAAATATGTGCTATGGCCAGACTGTCATAAATAACCTCCACAGGGCTTTCCAGGCCTGAAAGAGACAGCGACTGATTGGCCCGGTTATCGTAACAGTTCTGCCAGAAACCCTTAAAAGGATCCAGAAATTTTCCAAGAGGAGGAACAGGAGCCTGAAGCGGAAGTCTGTTATTAAATAAAACGACCAGTGATATGGTCACCACAAGGGAAGAAAGTGCACGCAATAGTTTCATGTAGAGGCTTAACGGGATTGGACCTCAATTTGCCAAAAAAAGGGAAAAGATTTCCTAATTTTCGTCCTGTTTTGTGAATTGAGCCCTAACTAACCCCCATGGCAAAAAAGAATTCTCCCGGAACTTATCCCGGTGGCTTGCTCAAAAAGGCCAAATCACTTAAGGCATTGATCTTTGATGTGGATGGGGTTTTGACAGATGGCAGCATTATTTACAGTTCAACGGGTGAAGAGCTTAAGGCGTTCCATGTGAGAGATGGAATTATTGTTTCCTATCTTAAAAAGGCCGGTTTAATTGTTGGTATTATCTCAGGAAGAGAATCTCAGGCAGTTACTCGCCGTAGTGTGGAGTTAAAACTTGATTTCTGCCATCAGGGAATTGATGACAAGGGCTGGGCAATTTCTCAGATTATTAAACATCATGGCCTTAAATCCGGTCAGGTTGCCTATATAGGAGATGACATCAATGATATTCCGGCATTTAAAGCTGCAGGAATTAAAATTTGCCCTTCAGATGCACCTGAATATTTAAAAGAGATGATGGACTGGGTTACTCTTGCAAAGGGTGGTAAAGGGGTTTTAAGGGAAGCAGGCGATATGATTTTAGTTGCAAAAGGTAAACTGAATGCGTTGTTAAAAACAGTCAGTAAAAAGTGATTCAATTTTAATGGAAAAATTCAAAGAAGAAGTTTTTATTTCGGGAGGTGTGAGCGCAGGTGGAAGTCTGCCTATATTGTTTGCCGGTCCATGTGCTGCCGAGAGCCTTTCAATTTGCACAGAAGTGGCAGGTCAGGTAAAACAAATTGCAGGTGAACTCGGTTTTCAATTTGTTTTTAAAGCATCCTTCGACAAGGCCAATCGTACTTCCGGTAATTCTTATCGTGGACCTGAAAATGGTTTAAAAATTCTGGAGCAGATTAAAAAAGATTTTTCAGTGCCCGTAGTAACGGATGTTCATGAATCTGTTCAGTGTGCAGAAACCGCAACTGTTGCAGATGTTCTGCAGATACCTGCCTTTCTGTGCCGCCAGACTGATTTGCTGGTTGCTGCTGCCAGAACTGGCAGAACTGTGAAAATTAAAAAAGGTCAGTTTATGGCACCTGAAGACATGCGGTTTGCTGCAGAAAAAGTCCGTGCCGAGGGAAACAAAAACGTCTTGCTCACTGAGCGTGGTTCCATGTTTGGTTATAACAACCTGGTTGTGGATATGCGATCGTTGCCGGTTATGAGGCAATATTGCCCTGTAATCTTTGATGTAACACATTCGGTTCAGCGACCGGGTGGACTTGGTGGAAAGAGCGGGGGCGACAGACAGTTCGCACCATTTCTTGCACGGGCGGCCGCTGCAGCAGGTGTTGATGGATTTTTTATTGAAACCCACCCTGATCCTGCAAGTGCTCTGAGTGATGGACCAAATATGATCCCGTTGTCAGAATTGAAAAGTTTCCTGACTGATTTAAAAAAGATCTGGGAAATCGCACCCAGATAAACCGACAGGATATGGAGTTCAGTCAGATTTATACCCTTATAATAGTGGTATTGCTGGTACTTTTTCTTTACCGTGAGATGGTTCATCCATCTATTTCTTTTTTCAGTTCTGTTGTCCTGCTGATGGCAGGTGGAATATTGACTCCCTATGATTTATTGAATGCATTGGCCAATCCGCAGATCGCTGTCATTTTTCTTCTTATTCTGGTTACAGCAGGTATCAGAAATATTTTCGGTTCAGGGCTTTTTTCATGGTTATTCCATAAGGGACTTAAGCCCCGCAGTTTCCTTGGAAGAATGATGATTTTTGTATCCGGCATTTCTGCTTTTTTGAACAACACGCCCATCGTCGCTTTTATGATTCCGTATGTCCAGGATTGGTGCAGGAAAAATGACCAGGCGGTCTCTCGTTTTCTAATTCCACTGTCTTTTGCAACCATTCTTGGTGGTATGATTACCGTTGCGGGCACTTCCACCAGTCTTTTGCTCAACGGACTTATTCAGGGTAAACAATTACCCGTACTTACTTTTTTAGATTTCGTATACCTGGGGTTGCTTGTTACGATACTTGGCTGGCTTTACCTTTATTTCATAGGATACCGATTGTTGCCGGAAAATCCCGGAAAACTTGAAACGATCACTGGCACCCTGAAAGAATACATCGTTGAAACAGAGGTTTCACCGGACTCGCCGCTCACAGGAAAATCTGTCAGGATCGCAGGCCTTAGAAATCTGAAAGATATTTTTTTGATTGAAATCATCAGGGGCGGGGAGGTGATATCGCCTGTTTCACCCGATGAAATTTTACATTCTGGTGATTTACTTTTTTTTAGTGGAAATACTGAAGCAATTAATAAACTGGTAATAAATGAATCAGGCCTTCGGGTTAAGCATACATTACCTAAGGGTGGAGTGTTTAATTTTATTGAAGCAGTCATACCATCAGGCTCAGATCTCACCGGAAGAAAAGTTAATAAATCTGATTTCAGAAAACGTTTCAATGCATCTATTGTAGCTCTGCACCGCGATGGTAAAAGAATCTCACGCGGATTGGGTGATGTTGAACTTCAGTCCGGTGATTTTTTGCTGCTAATCTGTGGGGAAAAAAATCAATTAAATGAAACAGGAAATGATCTGTTACTGCTTTCTGTAACAGATGAAATAAAAACCTCACGATCGTTGTGGGCCCGGGTAACAGGTATATTAGCACTTGTCCTGCTTATGGCAGGTATAACAGAATTTATTCCGCTCATTACTGCCTGTCTGATTGTGCTGACATGCTTTATTTTTTTTAGGTTGCTCAGGCGACAGCAAATACGTCAGGAGATTGACCTGGGATTACTACTGATTCTTGTAAGTTCTGTGGCCATCGGTACGGCTCTTGAAAGGTCTGGCGCTGCAGAAGCGATTGCAGGATTGCTGATAAAAACCGGCAGATTTCTTGGCCCCGTCGCAGCGCTTACAGCTTTGTTCCTGACAACTACCATTCTGACTTCTGTAATTTCAAATGCAGCAGCAGTTGCCATTGCTTTTCCTGTGGCGATGTCCATGGCGGCACAGTTAACCCTGCCATCTACACCGTTTTTTGTTACAATTGCTTTTGCCGCCTCAGGTGATTTTATTACTCCAATTGGTTATCAGACTAATTTAATGATCTATGGTCCCGGAGGTTATACTTTCCGTGATTTTGCAAAAGTTGGAATCCCGCTTACATTGGTTTATGCTGTAACTTGCATATTATACATATCAACCTATTACGGCATCTGGTAAATGGATAACCTTTTTCCTCCGGTTTCTGCCCTTACACATGACATGCGCAAATCGCTGATGGGTCAGACGCCTATAATTATATGGTTAACAGGATTGTCGGGTGCAGGGAAGACCACAATTGCATTGCTTCTCGAAAGCCAGCTGAGCGAAAGAGGCTTTAAATCCTTTCGGCTTGATGGAGATCATATAAGAAAAGGTTTATGCAGTGACCTTGGCTTTTCCTCTTCAGACCGAACAGAGAATGTGCGCAGGGTTGCTGAAGTGGCCTCGCTTATGAAAGATGCCGGGTTAATCACAATCGTTTCCCTGATATCCCCTTTGAAAAGCGATCGGGACCTTGCCCGGAAAATTTCAGGGCCGGGGTTTATTGAGGTTTTTGTGGATTGCTCTGTTGAGGAGTGCATACGTCGGGATGTAAAAGACCTCTATAAAAAGGCACAATCAGGATCAATAACAGAATTTACCGGAATAAGCGCGGCTTATGAAAAGCCTGAAAAACCGGAATTGATTTTGAATACTGACAAGGAATCCCCATCACAATGTGTACTGCAAATTCTGACTTACGTTTTACCTTTTGTCACCAGTCCTGTTAAACCTTAGTGATCTTTGATTTTATCTAATTGAAAAACGCCTTTACACATCTGGATGAGCTTGAATCAGAGGCAATATTTGTCCTCCGGGAGGTTGCAGGTCAGTTTGAAAGGCCAGCCCTTCTGTTCTCCGGAGGAAAAGACTCTATTGTACTTGTACATCTTGCATTAAAGGCTTTTTACCCTGGACAGATTCCATTTACTCTGGTACATATAGATACAGGCCATAATTTCCCCGAGACCATAGAATTCAGAGATGAACTGGTGAAAAATTTAGGTTTGAAACTACTTGTTGGACTTGTTCAGGATACAATTGACAGCGGAGCTGTGCGGGAGGAAACTGGTTTATATGCAAGTCGCAATGGATTGCAGTCGGTAACGCTGCTTCAGCTGATTGAGAAATATAAATTTGATGGTGCCATCGGAGGTGCGAGGCGTGACGAAGAAAAAGCCCGTGCTAAAGAAAGATTTTTTTCTCATCGCGATGTTTTCGGACAATGGGATCCCCGCACTCAGCGTCAGGAATTATCGAACCTGTTCAATGGCAGGAAACA
>JBMTCO010000141.1:0-6143 GCA_049430945.1 Cyclobacteriaceae bacterium | reverse complement strand
TAATTTCTATTGATTGATGAAGCGCTGAAAGATACAATCGCAGACCGGCTCCGGCAAAAATGCCTTGCACAGAATAAAAAAATCAACCATCTTTCAAAGGATCAACTCAATGACCGCAACCCCCTAACCCCAATCAAACACCTAAACCCAAACCCATGAACGATCAGAACTCAAAAACACTTTTCTATGCCAGTTGTTTTGCCCTGATTACAACGGCATTCTCATTCAGCATCAGGGCCGGTATTCTGCCCGAACTCGGCAGAACTTTTGAACTCAGTGCCGAGGAGCTTGGGTTCATCAACTCTATGTGGTTTGTCGGCTTCCCGATCTCTATGGTTATCGGCGGAATTTTTTACCGCACCATCGGGCCCAAAAGAATTATGCAGTTTGCATTTTTCGCGCATACGGCCGGCATTTTGCTGACCATTTACTCCGGTGGTTACAACGGTCTGCTACTCTCCACACTGCTTATCGGTCTTGGCAACGGATGTACAGAAGCTGCCTGCAATCCTATGATTGCCGATGCATACAGCGGTAAAACAATGAACACATTAATGAACCGTTTTCACATGTGGTTCCCCGGTGGCATTGTGCTGGGCTCGCTGGTTTCTCTTGCTATGACCAAAATGGATCTTGGCTGGCAGGCTCAGATCTGGATCATCATGATTCCAACTGTGATCTATGCTTACATGTTTTACGGTCAGAGCTTTCCTGAGCCCAAAAATGCTGAGGTGGCTTCTTTGTCCGGTAATTTCAAAGCGATGGTAACACCATTGTTCATTTTCATCTGTGCATGCATGACCCTTACGGCCATTTCTGAATTCGGTCCTCAGCAATGGACCAGCCTGCTGCTTTCCAAAAGTGGTGCCGAGCCTATGGTAATTCTTGCACTGGTAACAGGACTGATGGCCGTAGGTCGTTACTTCGGAGGTGAATTCGTACATAAGTTTGATCAGACGGGGGTATTACTGGGCTCTGCCATATTCACCGCCATAGGTATTTATTTGTTCAGCGTTTCAACAGGAAGCATGGCGTATGTGGCAGCAATATTTTTTGCCATGGGCGTGTGCTACTTCTGGCCTAACATGATCGGATTCACTGCAGAAAAAATTCCGCTGAGTGGTGCTCTGGGAATGTCAGTAGTTGGTGCATTCGGAATGTTCTCAACATCCATCTGGCAGCCAATCATCGGCGGATGGATTGATGCAGCACGCACAACCGCCGCAACTGCCGGACTTGTGGGCGACGCACTGGAACTGGCTGCCGGTCAGGATACAATGAGAACCATGACAATTTTCCCCGTTATTCTGATAGTATTATTTATTGTGCTTCTTTTCTGGATGAAAAAGAAAAACACAGCAACTGCGCATTAACAGTATCGCGCTCCCTAAAAAAAAGCTCTGCACTTCTGCAGAGCTTTTTTTATTACAGAAAGCCTGACTAATTAGACCAATCCACAAATAAAAAATCTAAAGTGAAAAAGCAGATTTAAGAAATAATCTCCCCTATCACCTTCCCGGCAACATCCGTCAGCCTGAAAGGTCTTCCCTGAAACTGATAAGTCAGCTGCTCATGATCCATTCCAAGGCGATTTAAAATGGTAGCCTGAACATCATGCAATGAAACTTTTCCACTTACAGGATAATATCCGATCTCATCCGTTTCGCCCCAGGTTGCTCCAGGTTTTATGCCTCCACCTGCCATCCACATCGTGAATGCCTCCAGATGATGATCCCGTCCGTAAAAAGGCATTTCCTTTCCTTCCCTGTTCTCCTGCATGGGGGTCCGGCCAAATTCACTGCCCCATACCACCAATGTATCTTCTAGCAATCCACGCTGCTCAAGATCCAGTAACAATGCCGTCATCGGCCGGTCAGTTTCACGGCACTTATTCCTCATACCGATATCCAAAGCAACATCAGGCGCGTTGCCATGCATGTCCCAGCCCCAGTCAAAAAGCTGAACAAACCGTACGCCTTTCTCAACCAGCTTGCGTGCCAGCAGACAGTTATTGGCAAACGATTCTTTACCCGGTGTGGTGCCGTAAAGTTCATGGATATACTGCGGCTCATTGTTTATGTTCATGACCTCCGGTACAGAAATCTGCATGCGGTAAGCCATTTCATATTGTGCTATCCGCGTTGCTGTTTCCGGATCTCCGAAATCATTAAAATGCATTCTGTTGATTTCATTGATGGCATCAAGCGTATTGCGTTTTAACGCACGATCTATTCCCTGAGGATCATTTAAATACAACACCGGCTCTCCTTCAGAACGACACTGAACACCCTGATAAACAGAAGGCAGAAAACCACTGCCCCACACACTCTTTCCTGCATCCGGAGTTTTCCCTCCTGAAGTCAGAACCACAAAACCCGGAAGGTCACTGTTCTCGGATCCAAGTCCGTAGGTCACCCAGGACCCTATACTCGGACGACCAAGTCGCGGAACGCCTGTGTGAACCATCAGTTGTGCAGGGGCATGATTAAACTGATCGGTACTTACGCCTTTGAGAAAGGCAACTTTGTCAACCACTTTACTGAAGTGCGGAAGATTTTCAGAAACCCATGCTCCCGATTGTCCGTGCTGACTGAAACTTGCACGGGGTCCGAGCATTTTCGGAACGCCCCTTATAAAAGCAAACTTTTTGCCCTCCAGCAAGGAAGCGGGACAATCATGATTATGAAGTTTCTGAAGATCGGGTTTAAAATCAAATAATTCCAGCTGACTTGGTGCGCCGGCCATGTGCATGAAAATCACCCGCTTCGCATTACCCGGAAAATGAGGTGGCCTTAAGGATATTGCATCCTGCACAGAGAGACCCCTCTTTCCGGAATTAAAATCGCATCCCATTAAAGATGCGAGCGCAACAGAACCAAGTCCGCCCGCAACTTCTTTCAGAAAGTGCCTTCGCGATGAAGCAGATAAATTGTTCTTAAATAAATCCTCCATCATTCCTTCATTAAAAATTCATCAAGGTTCAAAATCGCGAGGCCTGTTACCCCCAGTGCAGCAAGTTTCGGGTCACCGGGACTACAGCCTGTAAAAGATCCGGCCGCAGCAGGATCTCTTAAAAATTTTTCGTAAGCATTGATATATACACCAATAAGTGACTGTAATTCCTCCGGTTTCACCTCACGCAATAATGCCTTGGTAAACATCGCAGAAATTCCTTTGCTGACGCTTTCATTTCTTTCTGTAGTTCCAGCCAGTGCAACGGCCGCTTCTGTAAAGACTGGATCATTCAGGGTTACGAGTGCCTGGAGCGGAGTATTGGTCCTGACACGCTGTACCACACAAACCTCACGGCTTGATCCGTCAAACATCATCGAGGATGGATACGGACTTGTTCGTTTTGAAAAGGTGTAAAGTGCCCTGCGATACCTGTCTTCACCGGAACTGAGAATCCATGATTCTCCGCTGTACACCGTTTGCCAGACATTATCCGGCTGATAAGGCATCACGCTCTTGCCATACATTTTTGTACTTAATAATCCGCTTACTGCAAGCGCCTGATCACGCAATTGCTCGGCTGTAAGACGAACCCTCGGTCCGCGCGCAAGCCATCGGTTTGAAGGATCACGATCATCCCGGATTCTGCTGTCCTGTCGGTAGGTTCCTGACAGCACCATCTCACGGATGATTCGTTTCATGCTCCATTTATAATCTCCTGAAAATTTAACCGCGAGGTAATCCAGTAACTCCGGATGTGAAGGCAACTCGCCTTGAGTTCCAAAATCTTCAAGCGTGGTAACAATTCCCTGACCAAAAAGCTGTTCCCAGAACCGGTTTACGATGGTTCTGGCAGTAAGTGGATTGGCAGGATCTGTCAGCCATTGCGCGAAGCCAAGCCGATCGTTGTTAAAGCTTTTTCCGTCAATGCGAAGAAGCGCGGGAATCTCAGGATTAACTTCTTTTCCCTGCGAAAGCCAGCTGCCTCTTTCAAATATTCTTGTTGACCTCCTGTACTCCTCCGGATTTTCAACCATTACAGGTGTTACCTCAGGCCGTGCGTTTACCAGAGACATAAATGATTCACTCATTTTTTCATCCCGGAACGGAAACTCTTCGCGGAAAACAAACCACTCCACGCCGCACACACTCTGATCCGAAGGCAAAGATGAATTATAAAATTTCCAGTACAGATTTCTGACAGCAGGGCCACCACGAATCACTTCCCGGTTCAATCTGAATTTTACGGCTTGCTTTCCGCTTGTAGGATTCAGATCACCTCGTGCAAGAACAGGCCCGTTCGGGCGGTCAACAGTAATTTCAAAACTTCCACCCTTTTCACGACTCCAATAATTCATGATCAGCCAGGCCTTATCCTGAAGATCAATCTCCGAAATCCTGCACCGGCCACCGTTACGGATGCCAATCCATTTATTATCCATAAGCGAGCCGTTAACAAACTCATCGCAGCGATGCGGATGAATTTTAGGCTCCAGTGTTTTCAGAAACAGAGATTCCTTTTCAGCACTTTCCGGATTTTCTTTTTTGCACCATGCCACAATCTCTTCCATTTCCTTTCGCTGCGCCGAATCATAAGCGCGAAAAGTTGGAAAATCCCCCTCTGTATCCTCATCACGCGTGTTATTGAAAAAGGCCATCACCTTATAATACTCATCATGTCTGAAGGGATCATAAGGGTGACTGTGACACTGAATACAGGAAAAAGTGGTGCTCTGCCAGACTTGAAAGGTTGTATTGACACGATCAATCACAGTGGCAACTCTGAACTCCTCATCATCTGTTCCACCCTCATCATTATTCATTGTATTCCGGTGAAAAGCCGTAGCGATATAATGCTTATCGGAAGGATCGGGAAGCAAATCCCCGGCAAGTTGCTCAATTGTAAACCGGTCAAATGGCATGTCATTATTGAACGCATCTATGACATAATCACGATATCGCCAGATACTGCGTGATGCATCTTTTTCATAACCCTTGGTGTCAGAAAATCTGGCCATGTCAAGCCACCAGCTTGCCCACTTCTCCCCGAAAGAAGGCCGCTTCAGAAGATTATCAACCACTTTTTCAAAAGCATTTTCATCTTTATCATTCAGAAATTTTCGAACCTCTTCAGGTGTAGGTGGTAAACCTGTCAGATCGAGATATACCCTGCGCAGCCAGGTGATACGGTCGGCTTCAGGAGAAGGATCAAACCCCTTGCGGCGCATGGTTTCCAGAACATAATGGTCAATTTCGTTTTTGAGGAAATTCCGGTCGGAGCCAAAGGAACCTGCGAGAATATTATTTCTGCGGGAAATAACCGGGGGCACATATGCCCAGTGTGTACCCCACTCCGCCCCCTGATCAATCCACCGACGGATGAGATCAATTTCATCCTCAGAAAGTGGATGTTCTTTATATGGCATTCGTTCCTCCGGATCCGAAAGTGTTAACCGCCTGAACATTTCACTTGCTTCAGCATTTCCGGGAATGATGGCCGGTTTGCCGGAATCGGTTGTATCCACAGCATCTGCACGAAACAACAGACTGAAACCACCATTTCGTTTGACGCCACCATGACAGGTGATACACTGCTTATTAATCAAAGGTTTGATCTCATCATTAAAGCTCACTTTTCTTTCCGAACAGGAAAATAGAAAAATCATCAGCACAGATAAAGCGCACAGTAGACGCATCCGTTCGGGCGGTTAGAATTCTAAAAATAAGGGAATACAGCTAAAAGGACAACCGCAATTAAATTCCGGTGTAATTGAAAGGCGTCACTGATTTCAGTCTGTCCTTTACCTCTGAAGAGACCTCCAGATTATCAATGAAATTCCGGATAGAGACTGATGTGATTTTTTCGTTGGTCCTTGTCAGCACTTTGAGTGCCTCATATGGATTTGGGTATCCTGCCCTTCTCAATATGGTCTGAAGAGCCTCCGCAACAACTGCCCAGTTATCTTCAAGGTCAGCGTCAATGGCAGCACGATTCAGCTGCAGTTTTGAAATTCCTTTTGAAAGGGATCGGAAGGACAACCAGGTGTGAGCCAGCGGTACACCTATGTTTCTCAAAACTGTACTGTCAGTAAGATCACGCTGTAATCTGGAAACAGGAAGTTTTTCGCTCAGATGTCCAAACAAGGCATTGGCTACGCCAAAATTTCCTTCAGCATTTTCAAAATCAATCG
>JBMTCO010000140.1:0-6266 GCA_049430945.1 Cyclobacteriaceae bacterium | reverse complement strand
GTTGTAATCTGAAGGTATGTTTCTATTGGATTTGTGAATTGCTTGTAAAAAGTTCCGATGGTAATCATCTCACCACGATCCGGATAAATTTCCCAGCGAAGGTCCACATTATTGATTGACGCTGTCTTTAAATCAGCATTACCAAAAAGCCCTGCCTCGTATTCAAACTGGTAATACAGGAAGGGAGCAAGTTCTCTGAATTCCGGGCGGTTTACTGTGCGGGAGTAAGCAAGTCGCACCAGTGAACGATCACTGAGGTTGAGGGCGCTGTTAAGAAAAGGAAGTGGTGCAAAGATTGGATTGTTGACTTCCAGTGTTTCACCTGTATTTGAAAGTGCTGTTATCTTCTGAACATTATACTCACCACGGAAACCGGCAGTAACATTGAATTTACCGATGGGCATGGTCTGACTCAGATATCCGGAGGCAAGCATGTTGGTGCCGGTATAAGAGTCCTGATTGGTTGTTCCCTCTTCGATCACAAAACCATCAGAATTTCTGATATTTTCTGAGCTGAAAATCTGATCAATCGGAAGGATTCGCAGCGCTTCGCCAATAAAAGGATCAAACGTACCGGGATACAGATAGTTCAGGTATCGGGCATCAAATGAGCGTGTTTTGTATTCCAGATAATAGCCTGCCTTGAAACCCTTTGACTGCGGTGCATCAGATCCGCCGGTCATTCTTTCAAAATTTAATCCATGCGCATACCCACGATCCTTCAGGTCAGACCAGAATCTTCCTGTTTCAAACAGATTGCCGTTTGGTGGCAGCTGCATAGTGAAAGGATCTGATTCAGGATTTTGTACCGACTTGCTTCTGAAAGTTCTGAAACGTCGGTAATCCGGTTCATTTCTGTTTATCAGATTGGTTCCCATCACCCATTTAATCTTGCTTTTACGTTCAGCTCCGAGATAATGACTACCCTCCAGCTGACCGCTGTAGATCGTGCGGGAAAGATAATGGTAGGCGTAATTTTTTAGGTCGTCACTTGGGCGCTGAATGAAGTCATCGCCGGAACGAATGATGGTTTCATTTTCACCAAGCTGAACAAACATATTTTTAAATTCAATGCGGTGGTTGTCATTTAACTGAATATTCCAGTTGTGGAGTGCATTAATTCTTACATCATTAGAATAAAATTTGTCGTTAAACTCAAACCGCTTGGTTGCTGAGGTTGCGTCAAACTCGTTATAGCGAAGAAACTTTGATTCGTAATTCTGGAAACCATTTGAATATGCCAGCGTAGTCAGATTACTTAACTGAACTCCGCCTATTTTAAAGTGATTGGAGGTAGTCAGATTCATACCCAAATCCATGGGTGCTTGCCGAACGCCGTTTCCAAAATTATTTGTGAGGGATTTGCCGGCCGCCTCGCGGATTTCTGAGTTTCTGGAAGTTGATTTCAAATCGGCAGTGGCAGGAAATCCTGCAGGAAGTGAACGAAATCCGTTATCAAACCCAAAAATATCGGTTTTGGACCCATCAGACTGCACATAGTCGGAGAAGGTGGTACCATTTCTGAACCCAAAATTGATGCCGAAATTTGTGAAGGACTGGTTGGATGGAACTTTTGTTATCAACTTAATCACGCCACCGGCAAAGTCACCGGGCAATTCTGCGGTGCCTGATTTAAATACAAGCATCTGATCAATTGCGCCTGAAGGAACAAGGTCAAACGAAAATGAACGCTTGTCGATTTCCGTGCTGGGACCAATCATCTGGTTGATCATCACCTGATTGTACCTTTCGGGAACACCGCGAATCAAAACGAAACGATTGTCTGCGATGGTTACTCCGGGCATGCGCTGCATGACCTGAGCAGCATCTTTATCCGGCATTTTCACAATCTGTTCTGATGAAATACCGGTTACCACCAGCTTTGCGCCTTTGATCTCGTTAACAAGATTGGCATCAGTGGAAATCTCCTTCTTTGCCGTTACAACCACTTCAGCCAGTTCTGCAATATCTTCAACAAGAGAGATTGTAAGTGTTGTCTTTTTTCCGGACTGAACTTCCACATCCGGAATAACCTGGTCTTTGTATGAAACGTATTTCACGACCACTGTATATTTACCGGGCCTGAGGCTTCCGATTTCAAAATTTCCATCCAGATCAGTAGCCGCACCTATGGTAGTACCCTCAATGAAGACATTCGCTCCAATAATTGTTTCCTTGCTGCGACTGTCGGAAATATTTCCGTTAATAGAACCTGTCTGGGCGAGGAGAACCGATGAAAACAGCAAACCCAAAATGGTAAGCCTTAAGTTTAAATTAAACATGCATAGTGGTTTGTCGCAAAGGTCTTATCGCTATGTTAACTGACAGATATCCTCATATTAAGTACATTTTAAGTCGTGCCCGGCATTCGTCCGTCAAGAGCCGAAAACCTTTAAAAAATCGCTTTAAAATCTTCAAAAAGAACCATTTGAATAAATCAAAGGAATTAACATTGACTTAACATTAGGTTTGCATCCAAATGAGATTTACCTCCTGTCCGTTATTGGGTTTTATTACCTCCCTGATTCTGCCTTTAAACACTTTGGCGCAACCTGCGGGAAGGACTATTGTCGATCAGGGAATTACATGGTCCAGTTATTCGGCAAACCTGAAGCTTACACCCCAAACAACACTTTTTCTGGACGGGCATTTCCGGTTTGCGTCTTCAGATAATCGCTCAGTTGTAATGGATCCGATGCAGGTTTTGCTGCGTACACATCTTGAATTTAATGTCAAAGGACAACTTACTTTTTCACCCCTGGGTTATGCCTATATACACAATTACCAATATGGAAAACAGCCGGTAACAATACCCAATCACGAACGAAGATTTTATCAGCAACTGGCGTGGAGTCACAATTGGGGTAAAACCGGCATAGGCCACAGAATCCGGACCGAAGAGCGGTTTATAGAGGATTATGATACGGATCTGAATGTACTCGGTTTTACCAACAGACAATTTAGAGTCCGTTATCGTTTTATAGCTACAAGGCCAATCATCAAAGGCAGGATTGTGCCGGGAACTTTTTTCACCCAAACCTTTTATGAAGGTTTTATCAGCAGAGGTAAAAAAGTGACTTTTGAAGACATTGACCAGAACCGGCTTTTTCTTGGATTTGGCTATCAGCCGGTCACAGGGCTGTATTTAAGCGCGGGATGGTTCTATCAGATGCTGGTAAAAGCAAGTGGCACAAAACAGGAAAACAATGCGGGGCTTATGATCATGGCAATCCACAACCTTGACCTAACATCGAGTCAAAAAGATTAGGGATAGTTATTACTGGGTGTCCTGCCGTTTGGTCTTATACTCAAACTTCCCGGGCTCATATTTTTTCGGGGCATACAGGAACCCGAAGGCCTCGCAATCTTCTTTTGAGTGTTTGCTGTGGTGCACATAATGGGCATTGATCATGCGCTTAAGGTAGGCTGAACGCTTACCGGGTCTCCAACGAATCCGCTGATGCACTATGATATCATGAAAAACAAGGTAAAAAATTCCATACAACAAAATTCCAAGTCCAATCGCAACAAGATAAGGACTGTGATAAACACCAAGTCCGAGGTGAAAAAGCAGTATAGAAGGAACGCTGAATACCACAGCAAAAAGATCATTGCGTTCCAGGGCATGGTCATGCACCGTGTGATGCGACTTATGCCATGTCCATAAGATACCATGCATCACATACTTGTGGGTAAACCATGCGACTCCTTCCCAGAACAGAAAGGTGGCAACTGAAATCAGCGAACAAATCAGAATAATTTTCCAGCTCATTTTTTCCGGTGAAAGATTTCTTCTACAATCTCAAAACGATAATCAAAAATACCACGTACTTCTCTTGCCACAAAAAGTGTATTTGCAATCCGGCCCAGGAATCCAAATGGAATTGAGTACTCTACTTTATCCCGCATCAGAACTCCTTCAGGCGTCTCCTCAAAAGTATGTAAATGGCGCCACAGCGTATAAGGTCCTTTTAATTGTTCATCCACAAAGGCTTTGTTTTCTTCAACCCGCGTGATCTCGGTAACCCAGGTGAGTCGGACAAGAGGAAGCACAGTGACTTTATAGCGTATTTTCTGACCCTGAAACATTTTATAGCTCATTCCGGTTTCCATCATCCTTCCTTCAATGGATTTAATATCAAAATTCATTCTTGCGGGAGTGATTTTACTGAGGTTAGCCGGCGAACTGAAAAATTCCCACACTTCTGACATGGGTGCTTTAATCAACTGCGAACATTCAAGGGTATATACCATGTAAAAAAATCTATTTAATGTTTATAGGAATTCGTGCGCACTCTGCTTTAAGCGTAATCATTTTAGAACACTCTTGTACGTTTCAATGGCCCTGTTCCGGGCAAATGCATGATCAATAACAGGGACCGGGTAATCGTCTGTACCATATTCAGGCACCCAGTGTCTGACATACTTAAGTTCAGGATCAAATTTCTGCATCTGGAGATCCGGATTAAAAACCCTGAAGTAGGGCGCTGCATCACATCCGCTTCCGGCCGCCCATTGCCAGCCACCATTGTTTGAAGCGAGTTCAAAATCAAGCAGCTTTTTTGCGAAATACGCCTCTCCCCTACGCCAGTCTATCAGCAGATGCTTGGTCAGAAAGCTCGCGACAATCATTCGGGCTCTGTTGTGCATAAAGCCGGTGGCATTCAGTTCACGCATTCCTGCATCCACCATCGGATAACCGGTTTTGCCTTCACACCATTTCATAAACCCATCCTCATCATTCCGCCATGGAATCCTGTCATAGGCAGGTTTAAAGGAACCGCCCACTACATGCGGGAAATTAGCCAGGATCATCTGATAAAACTCACGCCATATCAGTTCATTCAGCCAGGTTTTGTTTTCTTTTTTTGCCACTGAAACCAGCTGACGGATGCTCACCGTACCAAACCGAAGATGAATACCAAGCCTGGATGTTCCCGACTGAGAAGGAATATCTCTTGCCTGATCGTATTTCCGGATCAGTGAAAGTGAAATACTCCGTCCGGGTAATGTTTTTCCTGAAGGACGAAAATTCATTTCTTCAAGACTGATCATGGGAGCAGGCTCAACTTTTCTGAGTGAGCCGGACAGAGATTCACTATCCTGCGTTTTTATATCACCGGCCGAAAATTTTGTAAGCCATTTACGACTGTAGGGCGTGAACACTGTATATGGCAGGCCATCATCTTTTGCAACTTCCAGTTTTTCGAAAATGACCTGATCCTTATATGTTTTGAAAAATGCGCCTTTGCCATTAAGGATTGCAGCTACCTGTGCGTCGCGATTGATGGCATATGGCTCGTAATCATGGTTACAATAAACAGCAGCAGGACTAACAATCCTGAAAAATTCCTCCGGTTTACCATACCAGGTCAGGAGCGTCGAGCCTGCCGATTCAAGCTGATCTTTGAGCAAAATCAAACTCTGATGAATGAATTCCACACGGGCATCATCTCGGTCTTCCAGGTCATTAAGAATATGGCGATCAAAAATAAATACCGGTAGTACATTACCACGTTCTTTCAGGGCATGAAAAAGACCTCGGTTGTCTTTAAACCTCAGGTCACGCCGAAACCAGAAGACCGTAGTTGACGCGTCTATCCACTTGCCGGGTTCCATGGTTTTATACTTCAACGGGTGGTTGGAAACGGCTGTCCTGTAAGATCAACCTCATCCATACGGTATACAACTTAGGATTCAATTTTATATCCTCGAGAAGGTCGGATAGAGGAACAAATTTCCATTGATCTGCTTCCTCAGGATCAGGACTTGCATCGCCATCATAATAGCCGAAAAAAACATGATCAAGTTCATGTTCGGTCATTCCACCTTCGAGGTCAGTTTTATAAATAAAGGAGTGAGAGAAATCAAGGGGCGCGTCAATACCCATTTCTTCCCTGAGTCTGCGGCGGGCCGCGTCGGCAGCGCTCTCTCCGGGATAGGGATGACTGCAACAGGTGTTTGTCCATAAACCTGCACTATGGTATTTGGTTAAGGCCCTGCGCTGCAGCATGACCTCCCCTTTGCTGTTAAAGAGAAAAACGGAAACAGCACGATGCAGCAAGCCCCTTCGATGGGCTTCCAATTTTTCCATCGTACCCAACTGAAGGTCATTATGGTCTACGAGTACTACTTCAGTCATGCAATCATATTAAACTGGTGACGGAGATAGGATGTAAACAAAAGCCTGATTTTCTGACGATTGCGGATTCTGATTCTTGACTGAACCACATTCTGTGCAGGCGTATTCATGATTTTTCGAAGGA
>JBMTCO010000139.1:0-6278 GCA_049430945.1 Cyclobacteriaceae bacterium | reverse complement strand
CATCAGCTGGAAGGGATTGCAGGCCGGCTTTGAAAAACCTTACTCAATCAATGAAAGTTCTTCCGCAGCAACAGTTTACTGGAATCCAATGGTAATTCTGCAGCCTGAGAGTGACGGTGTCATCATTCCGCTAAATGAAGTGAAGCCCGGCTACTATCAGGTAACTGTTGAAGGTGTTACTGTTTTCAACGAGCCTGTCCGCCGGATGCAGGTGGTTAAAATAGACTGAAACCGGAACTCAGACCGGATCCACGTCAAAGATTACTTTCAGTCTGCTCATCCTTTTGTCGGATGAAATCAGCTCAGCTGCTTTTTTCAGCTTTTCTTTTATTTCAGTGAGGCGACCTAAATCTCTTGGTATTTTCACAAGAACAGTCTGTATGTATTCATTCCTGACTTTTCCTATTGCAGGCTCAGCCGGTCCGAGGATATTTAATTTAGTGAGTGCAGTCCGTGCATGACTTGCAAACATGGTTGCACCTTCAAAACAGATTTTTTTATCCGGATGCCTGAAAGTTATTTCAATCAGCCGGCTGTAAGGCGGATAAAAAGTTTTCCTCCGGTCTTCAAGCTGCAGGTCAATGAAATCAGTGACCAGATGATTTTTCAGAAACCGGTAAATTCTGTTCTCAGGATCATGCGTCTGAATCAGCACTTTACCCGGCTGCTCTCTTCTTCCAGCCCGGCCACTCACCTGAGTTATAGTTTGAAAAGTTCGCTCCTGTGAGCGGAAGTCAGGAAAATACATCATACGGTCGGCATCAAAAACTCCGACAAGACCGACATGGTCAAAGTCAAGACCTTTTGCCACCATCTGGGTGCCAATCAGGATTCTCGTTTTACCGGACTCAAAATCATTGATAATATTCTCGTATCCGTGTTTGCTTCTTGTGGTGTCCAGGTCCATTCGCTGTACGGCCACCTCAGGAAAATGAAGCTTCACCTCCTCCTCAAGTTTTTCAGTACCCGGCCCCGGACTCAGCAAAGACTTACTTTCGCAGGAAGTGCATGCTTTGGGAATATTTTCTTTATAGCCGCAGTAATGACATATAAGTGCATTTCTGTACTGATGATAGGTCAGGCTTACCGAACAGTTCATACACTGCGGAATGAAGCCGCAATCATCACATTCAATACATGGCGCATAGCCTCTTCTGTTCTGGAACAAAATGACCTGTTCATTTCTATCCAGTGTATTTCGGATGGCCTCAAGCATTACGGAGGTGAATGATCCGTTCATCCGTTTAAGTTTTTTCTCAAGCCCGATGTTCACTGTTTCTATTTCGGGCAGTTTTGAATCCCCGTAACGTTCTTTCAGCTCCGCAAGACCAAATGTTCCTGTTTTAGAGTGATACCGGGATTCTGCCGAAGGAGTTCCGGATCCGAGTAAAATTTTTGAATGGTGAATCCGGGCAAGCATAAGCGCCGAGTCACGGGCATGATAACGTGGCGTACGGTCCTGTTTGTAGGATCCATCGTGCTCCTCATCAACAACGATTAGTCCAAGATTATCAAATGGCAGAAATACAGATGAACGCACTCCAACAACAAGCCTGATTTTTCCTGATGCAACCCCACTCCATACTTCAACCCGTTCATTATCAGAAAATTTGGAATGATATACACCCATCTGATTCCGGAATACGCGCTTCAGGCGTTTGACTATTTGTGTGGTGAGTGCAATTTCCGGAAGCAGGAGCAGCGCCTGCGTACCTGCTTCAAGAGCATCCATCAGCAGACTGATGTACACTTCAGTTTTTCCACTGCCTGTAATACCGTGCAGCAGGACAGTTTTGCCTTCTTCAAAAGATTCCAGAATTTTTTTCTTCGCTTCCTGTTGTGCCACACTAAGTACAGGCAAGGCATCGGGATGCTCACCGGAATCTTCAAATCTAGGAACGGTGATTTCAAATTCCTCAAGAACGCCATTCTTAATAAGTGTCTTAAGCGTTGAGGGACTTTCCCCGGTTTTGATTAAAAAGGTTTTAGAAATTCCTTCAGCATTTTTTTCAGGTTGGTTTAAAACAGGCAGATGCCTGAGTATTGTCAATATGAGTTCCTCCTGTTTTGGTCGGGATGCACTTTCATTCAGAATCTTCTGAAGCGCTTTTTTACCTGTAAATTCTTTCCGGAACCGGATTCTTTTTTCCCGCTTCGGCTGATATTTTTCCCTGATTTCCTCAATTATCAGTACGGCTTCCTTGAGTGTAAGAGATCTCAATATTGCATGAAGACTTTTAACCTGTAGGTATTTTGTAAGGTCTGAATAAGAAATGGTCTCATGCCTGATACGGTTCAGAATTGTCCATTCTTTTTCACTGAATGATGCTGTAGGCTCTTCAAAATTAAAATCAGGATGAATCTGAATAAGCGATTCGGATGACATCTTAAGTCCGGAAGGCATCGCTGCATTCAGGACGTCTCCCTCCGAACATAAATAATATCCGGACATCCAGCTGATAAACCTGACCTGCTGACCCGTGAACAGCGGAACATAATCAAGCAATTCAAGAATCAATTTTGCTTCGTACTTCGCAGGTGGATTTTCATGAATTTTCAGAATAAGGCCGGTAAGGATTTTTTTTGGACCGAAGGGTACAATAACCCGTAGCAATGGAGCAATTTCCTCTGTCATAGCCGCCGGCACACGATAGGTGAACAAAACCGGAACAGGTACGGGGAGTAGTATATCAGCGAAAAAAGTCCTGCGTTCGGTCTGGTCCATTTCTGAAAGTTACTGCAAAGTTGTTCAAATCGGCGACATCCACAGGGCTGCGCTAATTTATCCTTTTGAAAGATTCGACTTCCGTAAAAGATTTGAAATTTGTAACATTATCATCATAATTAACTTAAAGTAAAAAAATGCGAAATATTTTATCTCTGGTCTTGCTCCTGATTCCCTCTTATCTGGCCTTGTCACAAGGAGTGCTTAAGGAATCATTGTCGCTTAAAAGTCAGATTCTGGGAAAAGAGGTTGAATACTCTGTTTATTTTCCTCCGGATTATGAAATCTCTTCTCGCCGCTACCCTGTACTTTATTTGCTTCATGGTTATTCTGATGACGAAACAGGCTGGACTCAGTTCGGAGAGGTAAAGGCAATCGCAGATCGTCAGTTATCTAAAGATGAAATGACCTCCATGATTATTGTAATGCCTGATGCGGGAATTTCATGGTACATCAACAGTTATGACGGAAAGGTACTATACGAAGACTTTTTTGTGAAGGAACTTATACCTTTTATTGATACAAACTACAGGACCCGTACCGATCGTCAGTACCGGGCAGTTGCCGGACTATCCATGGGCGGACACGGAACTCTTGTTTTGTCTATGAAGCATCCTGATTTATTCAGTACTGCCGCACCCCTGAGTGCAGCAGTCTGGACAGATGCGGAGGTCACTGGTATGCCGGAGGAGAATTGGGGTCGAGGCATTGGTCTTGTTTATGGCAAAGATCTGAAAGGAAAAGACCGTCTTGGATCGCATTTTCAGAAAAACTCGGGTATTGGACTGGTGAATAGTCTGAATGCTGATGACCTGAAAAAGGTACGCTATTATATTGACTGCGGAGATAAGGATTTTCTGATCAAGGGAAACATGGCGTTGCATGCGGCGATGATAGATAAAAAAATTCCTCATGAGTTCAGGGTTCGTCAAGGTGTACATGACTGGACATACTGGCGCACTGCATTGCCTGAAGTTTTTCGGTTTGTATCAGAAAGTTTTCACCGGTAAAATTTTTTAGAGGAAATTCAGAAATGCCAAAACTTGCCTTCAAAATGAAACTCCACCCCGGGATGGAGCAGGAATATAAAAAGCGCCACGATGAAATCTGGCCTGAATTGTCTGCGTTGCTGAAGAAAACAGGTATCTCGGACTATTCAATTTTTCTGGATCCTGAAACACTTCTTCTTTTTGGTGTAATGCAAGTGACGAATCCTGTAACCTTGGAGCAACTCCCGGAAAATCCTGTTATGCGTAAATGGTGGACCTGGATGGGTGATATTATGGAGACCAATCCTGATCATTCTCCTGTTTCTGTTCCGTTGAAGGAGGTTTTTTATTTGCCATAAGCATGAGCACCTTCATTAAGATTTTTTTGATTTTGTTTGGTTTTAATTATTCACAGACTTTCGGTCAGAGTCCGGTTTCTAAAAGGCCAAACATCATTGTCATTTTTGCTGATGACCTTGGGTATGGAGAGTTGGGCTGTTATGGACAGCAAATTATTAAGACCCCTCATATTGATAAAATGGCAAGGGAAGGTTTGAAGTTCACAGACTTTTATTCTTCCAGTGCCTTGTGCGCACCTGCAAGATGCCAGTTACTGACCGGCCTTCACAGCGGGCATGCACCGGTGAGAGCTAATTTTGAAATGGCTGGCGGCCCGGATTCATTTACCGATCTCAATGAAAAAGGACAGATGCCTCTGCCGCCGGGTACAGTAACGATTGCAGAAAGACTTAAGGAATCAGGTTATTCTACAGCATGTGTCGGTAAGTGGGGGCTTGGAATGGCAGACACCCCCGGTAATCCAAATGATCATGGTTTTGATTATTTCTTTGGCTACCTGGATCAAAAGCAGGCTCATAACTATTATCCGACTCATCTTTGGGAAAATGGGAAGCGTTATAACTTAAATAACCCTTTCATTCGTGTTCACACGAAAGTGAATTCAATACAGGCCAGTGACAGCTTATTTAATTCATTTGTAGGTAATGAATACAGCATTGATGTAATGGCCAATAAGGCTGAGGATTTTATAAGAGCAAATAAATCAGAACCATTTTTTCTTTATTACGCAATTACATTGCCCCATCTGGCCCTTCAGGTTCCGCCTCAGGCCCTAAAAGAATATGAAGGAAAGTTTGAGGAACAACCATACCTTGGCGATAAGAATTACTGCCCTGTAAAATACCCCCGGGCCACTTATGCAGCCATGGTTTCTTATTTAGACAGGAAAACAGGCGAATTACTTCAATTGCTTAAAGAATTGGGTATCGACTCCAATACACTGGTCATTTTTACGAGTGACAACGGATCTGCTTTTCCTGTTGGTGGAACCGACCCTGAATTTTTCAAAGTCAACCAGCCCCTGCGTGCTTTTAAGGGTGATTTGTACGAGGGAGGCATTCGTATTCCGTTTATTGCCCATTGGCCCGGTTATATTAAACCCGGTATTGACCAAACACCTTTGGCCGGATATGATCTGTTCTCCACATTAAGTGAAGTAGCAGGTGCACGCAATTCATCTAATGACGGAATTTCATTTGTACCGTTGTTGAAGGGAAGGAAGCTTTCCGGAAAAGGACATGACTTTCTTTATTTTGAGTTGTATGAATACGGTGGTCAGCAGGCTGTAAGAATGGGAAAGTGGAAAGCAATTCGTCGCGACATGCTTAAAAATGCCGATGCTCAATGGGAATTATATGATTTAAGCAAAGATATTTCTGAGAAGAATAATCTTGCCATGAAACATCCTATGATTGTGCGCAAGGCACAGAAGATTGCTGAGTCACAGCACAGTCATGCTGCTATAGATCAGTGGAACTTTATGGAACGCTGATCATTCAGGTTTTTTTCCTGTTCCTGAAATCATCCATACTCCCGCCAGGATACACACTGTTCCAAGTATTTGCCAGATTGTAATCGGCTCTCCCAGCCACCAATAAGCCATCAAAATTGTTGATACCGGACCAATGCTCGCAATGATGGCAGTGTTCTCTCCTCCAATCCGTTTGATGGACTCAGCAATCAGATAGGAGGGAATTACCGTTGCAAAAACAGCCATCAACAATCCATACTTCCAGGCCTGAGTGGTTATTTGCTGCAAGTCAGAATTGCTGAAAACAAAAAAATGGAACAATATCCCGATGGATGCTGCAACCATTGAAAGTGAATTGAATAAAGAAGCGCCTGTTTTCGGGATTAACCTGGAACTTCCGACTATGTACCCTGCATAAGCTAAGGCGCAGCCCACGATAAGCATTGCTCCTGTAAATAAATGATCATCGCCTTGGTTACTAAAGGAGTCTGTGAGATTGTATTCGCCTGCAAATGCAAGAATAATTCCGCAATAGGTAACACCAACCGCCAGCCACTGATTTCGGCTAATCTGCTGACCGAAAATCTGCCATGTCATCAGCAGCACCAGGGTGGGATAAACAAAGAGAATCAGTCGTTCAAGTCCTGCGCTGACATACTGAAGTCCTGCAAAGTCCAGAAAACTGGCGATGTAATATCCGAGACATCCGATGATTATAATCTGAATCAGATTT
>JBMTCO010000138.1:0-6304 GCA_049430945.1 Cyclobacteriaceae bacterium | reverse complement strand
GTTTCAAATTCGTTTCCGGCGAGTCTTATTTTTTATTATCTCATAGGAAATGTTGCTTCCTTCGTACAACAAATTCTGATAAAGCGCTTTGTGGATGAGGACAAAATAAAAAAGGTAATGGAAGAACACCGGAAGAAACTGGCCACAGGAAATTCCGGCAAATCGCCTTTCATGTCAAGACTTTCTGATGCACTCAAGGCCAGTGAGGAAGCAAGAAAAAAAAGTAAGAGAGGTTGATTATATTGCAAATCGGTAAAAAAACAGGATGGGTAAAATTATTGCGATTGCAAATCAAAAGGGTGGCGTAGGAAAAACAACGACCGCCATTAATCTGGCTGCCAGCCTGGCTGTCCTTGAAAAGCGTACTTTATTGTTAGATGCTGATCCTCAGGCGAATTCAACTTCCGGTGTTGGGTTAAATCCAAATGAAATCGAGAAAAGTATTTACGAGTGCATGATTGACGGACTCCCAGTATCGGAGGCTATTGTAAAGAATGACTTGCCTTTTCTTGATGTTCTCCCCTCTCACATCAATCTGGTAGGTGCAGAAGTTGAAATGGTCAATATTGAACAAAGGGAAGAGAAAATGAAGCTGGCACTGCAGCCGGTCAGGGATAATTATGACTACATCATTATTGACTGCTCCCCGTCCCTTGGTCTTATTACCATCAATGCACTGACCGCAGCCGATTCAGTTGTAATTCCTGTGCAATGTGAGTATTTCGCGCTTGAGGGGTTAGGTAAACTTTTGAATACCATTAAAATCATTCAGACCAGACTTAATCCTCAGTTGGAAATTGAGGGGATACTTCTGACATTGTATGATTCACGGACTTCACTTGGGAATCAGGTGGTTGAAGAAGTGAGAACACATTTCAGAAATATTGCTTTTCAGACCATCATACCCCGAAATGTAAAGCTGAGCGAATCTCCGAGTTTCGGTCTTCCTGTAATCACACATGATGCTGAAAGTAAGGGCGCCATCAGCTATCTGAATCTGGCTCATGAAATCATTGAAAAAAATCCGGTCAACCGATGAGTAAAAAAATTGCCCTTGGAAGAGGTCTTAAATCATTACTTCAGGACTCCCCTTCCGGTGAAACAGAAAATATTTCCAAACCAGTTTCTCTTTCAAATTCCGGGATGTCCGAAATCCTGGTATCTGAAATTGAGGTAAATCCATTCCAGCCAAGGCAGTACTTTGATCAGACCGCTCTTAAAGAACTATCTGAATCCATTAAAGTGCATGGAATCATTCAGCCCCTTACTGTCCGGCGACTTGGAAGCAACAACTTTCAGTTAATCTCGGGAGAACGCCGTTATCAGGCCTCCAAACTTGCCGGTCTAAAAACTGTTCCTGCATATATCAGGCAAGCCAACGATCAGCAGATGCTGGAACTGGCGCTGATTGAAAACATCCAGCGCGAAAATCTTAATCCGATTGAAGTTGCATTAAGCTACCAGAGACTTCTAACTGAGTGCAATCTTAAGCAGGAAGAGCTTGGTGATCGTGTTGGAAAGAACAGATCCACTGTAACCAATTATCTGAGATTGCTCAAACTGCCTCCGGATATTCAAATTGCACTCAGGGATAATATCTTATCTATGGGCCATGCCAGAGCTATCCTCGGAGTTGAGACACCTGACCGACAGATATTTCTTTTTAAAAGAATTATCGGCGAAGACCTTTCAGTCCGAAAAGTTGAAGAACTGGTGCGGCAGATGAACAATGGTAAAACCGGAGGTCAAACCAGTCCAACCGAAAAATCCGGAAACACTGCCTCTCGGGAAGTAACACAGCTACAGTCAAAATTATCCTCTCATTTTGGCACAAAGATTTCCGTAACCAGCGATGGGCGGAAGGGTGAAATAAAAATCCCTTTTGTTTCCGTTGAAGACCTGAACCGCATTCTTGAAATCCTGAAGCTTGGATGAAAAGTGGAAAGTCCTACATACTGGCAGTTCTTTTGATGCTGTTGGTTGGGCTTGCAGACGCACAGGTTATTGCTGACAGCACTGCAAAAAAGGATTTTGATTTCAGCACCAGATTCAGTCCAAGAAGAGCATTATATTTCTCATCTATAATGCCCGGACTCGGTCAGGTATATAACCGGAAATACTGGAAGGTACCCATTTTTTATGCAGGATTTGCGGCAGGAATTTATGTAACCGGATTCTATCAGGACAGATATGTTCAATACAGAAACGAATTGCTTAACAGTCTGTCTACCAATTCATTTCCAAGTACACCCAGCAACTTCACGGAGGCAACGCTTCGCAGGGCAGTGGATTTCTACCAAAGGAAACGCGACGCAACACTTGTTTTTATGGGCATTGGATATCTGCTGCAGATCGTTGATGCACATGTTGATGCTCATCTTAAGGATTTTAAATATAACCCCAACCTTAGGGTAAGTGTTGAACCTGTGAGATTTTCAAACGACTACTCCGGTACCGGCGGCGGATTAGCACTGACCGTTACATTCTAACATACTTATGCGCATTGCAATCATAGGATATGGCAAAATGGGAAAAGCCATTGAAGCCATCGCAAAAGAAAAAGGACATGAGATTATAATACTTAATGGATCAGAACCCCCTGATTTCCTCCAAAACAATTCTGCAGATGTTGCCATTGAATTTACCGGGCCTGAAAGTGCTGCAGAAAATATTAGAATGTGCATCCTGGCAGGTATTCCGGTGGTGTGCGGAACAACCGGCTGGCTTTCGCAAAAGAAGTCTGTAGAGGAATTCTGCAAGTTCCATCAGGGTTCATTTTTTTATGCATCAAACTTCAGTCTGGGGGTTAATTTGTTATTCAGACTAAATTCATTCCTTGCGAAACTTTTGGCAGGAAAGGAGGATTATCAACCATCAATTACAGAAATACATCATACACAGAAAAAGGATGCACCCAGCGGCACAGCCATAACGCTTGCAGAAGGCATTATAGATGGAAATCCACATTTCACAGGATGGTCGGTAAAACCCGGCTCCGAAAATTCATTTGAAAATGAAAAAACAGGAACCATCCCGATATTTTCAGAAAGAACTGATCCTTTTCCAGGTAAACATACAGTCCGGTATACCTGTGAAGAAGATGAAATTTCTATCACGCACGAAGCCTTTTCCAGAAAGGGTTTTGCCAGTGGTGCACTGGCTGTGGCAGAGTGGCTTCCAGGTCGCATCGGTGTATTCGGAATGGATGATTTCCTGAAGGTATGATTCAGTTATCGATTGAATAAATTTGGTTTTATTTGCAAGCTAAATCCTGAAATACTGTGAATTCATTGTTATTGGTTTTGTTGTTTTTTCGCGCCGGCGCAACAGTCGGATACTGGAAAGTTTTTGAAAAGACGGGGATAAAACCCTGGATCGCCCTGGTCCCTTTCTGGTCTGAATTAAAAATCATGGAACTTGTTGGAAAGCCTAAGTGGTGGTTCCTATACTTGTTAATTCCTATCTTCAATATTTTCGCCTACTACATTCTGATTTTTGACCTGATCCGTTGCCTCGGTAAAGAGTCCATCTGGAGTCAGATCATCTGCATCTTTGCATTTTATCTCTATCTGCCCTGGATTGCATTCAAAAAAGAAACGCGCTATTTAGGGAAAATTGAAACCCTTCCGGTACCTGTTAAATCCCCTGTCAAAGAATGGACAGAAGCAATAGCATTTGCTGTAATTGCTGCCACCCTTATCAGGTGGACCATTATGGAGGCTTACACGATTCCTACCCCATCCATGGAAAACAGTCTCCTGGTGGGTGATTTTCTTTTTGTCAGCAAGTTTCATTATGGGACCAGAACACCCGCAACACCACTGCAGGTTCCGCTGACGCACCAGAAAATATGGTTTACAGAAGTTCCATCGTATGTTGAATGGATCAAATTACCTCAATACCGCCTGCCGGGACTAACGACAGTGAAGCGTGGTGATGTTGTCGTATTTAATGTGCCTCGTGACGAAGAAAATAACTTCATGATTTACGACACTGCGAAATGGAAATACTTTCCGGTTGACCTAAAAACCAACTATATAAAAAGATGTGTGGCAGCCGCAGGGGATACTTTTGAAATCAGAGACCGTGAATTATTTGCAAATGGAGTAGCACAGCCTCAGCCACCCAAATCAAGGTTCCAGTACCGCGTTGTTGCCAGCGACGAAATCAATGAAAGAAACTTTCTTAAGATGGAGCTGGACGGTGATGATTACCAGTATCAAGGAAGAAATGACCGTGGACAGGCTGAGTATGTAATGCATCTTACCGCAGAAGGGAAAGAAAAAATCAAAAGTTACCCCTTCATATTAAACGTTGAAAATATTCCTGCTACCAGAGAATACGGAGCGCCTCTTTTTCCTTTTTATGACTCCCTGAACTGGACAGCTGACAACTACGGACCAATTGTGATACCCCAAAAAGGCATGACTATTCAGATTAACGATTCCACACTTGCGTTTTACGGTATGGTAATCCGGGATTATGAGTACAACAAAAATGTTGTTATATCAGGAGGCAAATTGAATATTGATGGAAACCCTGTAACCGAATACACCTTCATACAAGATTATTATTTTATGATGGGTGACAACAGAAACAACTCGCTGGACTCCAGATACTGGGGGTTTGTACCTGAAGATCACATCGTAGGAAAAGGTTTCTTTATCTGGTTGTCTCTTGATCAGTATGGAAGCTGGCTCAACAAAATCAGGTGGACAAGATTCTTTAATCCTATCAAATAATTTACTTCCGGACCTAAAAATCAAAGAAAACAAAAAACCTCTGATCAGAGGTTTTTTGTTTTTCAGGCCATTACCACGAAATAACATCCATGTTATGGTGACTTAAATATTCATTTGCCTTTGAGAAGTGCCGACAACCGAAAAAGCCCCGGTAAACACTAAGAGGAGATGGATGCGGGGCTTCAAGAACAAGATGTATTTGTCTGTTTATAAATGCTCCTTTTTTTTGTGCATATGCCCCCCACAGCATAAAAACAAGATGGTCTTTTCGGTCTGCAAGTTTCCTGATTACCGCATCCGTGAAAATTTCCCAACCCTGATTTTGATGAGAACCCGGACTTGAAGCCCTTACTGTAAGAATTGCATTTAAAAGCAGCACGCCCTGTGCTGACCAGTGCTCCAGCTCTCCGGTTAAAGGCATTTGTCGACCGGTATCTGCTGTGACTTCTTTAAAAATATTCATCAGTGAAGGAGGTTGCCGGATATCATCCCGAACTGAAAAACATAATCCATTTGCCTGTCCGGGGCCATGGTATGGGTCCTGACCAACAATAATTACCTTTGTGCGGTCAACAGGACAAACATCAAATGCCCTGAAAATTTCTTTACCAGGAGGATAAACTATTCCATCGGCATATTCTTTTCTCACAAATTCAATCAATTGTGAGAAATATGGCTTTTCAAATTCCTCCTTTAGCAATTCACCCCAATCGCTGGCAATTTTAACTTTTGATCCCATAATTTCTGTTTTCTGAATGCCATGACAAATAAAAATAATTGGCACCAAAATCAGGCGTCCGGCACTTGCTTCACATTTGAAAAAACACTTAGTTTAAGGCTATGGTTACTGAAGTCACCCGAGGCATCCGTGTAACAGTTGAAACTGAATATCAGCCGGCTTATTCAAGCCCGGCGCAACATCATCACGTATTCACATACAGGGTAACCATTGAAAATCGGGGTGAATTTACAATTCAGCTCAAAAGAAGGCATTGGTATATCACCGATGCGGGTTTTCCTCCACGAGAAGTTGAAGGTGAAGGTGTTGTAGGCAATCAGCCTGTTCTGGAACCTGGAATGAAACATCAATATGTAAGCGGTTGTAATCTTAAATCAGGCATCGGTAAAATGTCCGGGACTTTTCTGATGGAACGCATAGTTGACGGCGTAACCTTCAATGTGGCTATTCCTGAGTTCCATATGGCAGCACCGCACAGGCTGAATTGAATCTTGAATAGGATCTATTCATTAACTCAATGGTTGCGTCACCGGCTTTTATGCAGAAGTCGGCATTCGGTCCACTCCCCTGCTTTATATCATTTCTATACCGAAGTCATTCAAAAAGACAACAGCAGCACAGCGTCTGAAAATATTGAAATTCAGCGGAAAAACTTCCTGCAAAATTCGACTGATATCCCTTGGACAGAGCTCGGGGCAGGATTACAGCTTCCCGGCCGTAAACGCAAAGTCAGTGAAATTGCTTCAGGAAGTTTATCACCGGCCATATGGTGCAGGCTGCTACAAAGACTTACTGAATATTTTGAAGCAGAAAATATTATTGA
>JBMTCO010000137.1:0-6351 GCA_049430945.1 Cyclobacteriaceae bacterium | reverse complement strand
ACGGATTGTCAGGGGCCTTTGGTAGCCTTCTGAATGGAACGGCTAACCACTTCAATTACTTTACCATGAACGAACTTGCTTCCGATGAAGCTGTTATTACTCAAAAGGGTGGTGACTGGTTTGATGGTGGTATTCTGATTGATATGCACCGTCATAATTTCCAGCCTCAGAATGGAATCTTTAACGAATCCTGGAGGACAGCTTACGACGGTATCAGCCAGTGTAACCTTTTGATCGCTTCCAGCAATACAAACATTGCACAGAAGGCACAGGTGCGCATGGTTCGTGCCTACCTCTACTGGAGACTGCTAGACAGCTTTGGCCGAGTTAAGATCATTACTGCTCCCGGTGTGGATCAGCCTCAGGCTACCCGTGCTGAAGTTTACCAGTTTGTGGTAGATGAACTTAACGAGATACTGCCAAACCTCCCTCCCGGCCGTGCAGACTATGGTCGTGCAAGTCAGGGCGCTGCAAACGCACTGCTTAGCCGTGTTTATCTCAATGCTGAGGTATACACTGGCACTCCAAAGTTTGATGAAGCAATTGCCGCAGCAGATGAGGTGATTAACTCAGGGGCTTATGATCTCGATCCCGATTACAAGGACGTATTCGCTCCTGATAACGTGGACAACATTGAGCACATTCTCATTGCCGCTTTTTATGAATCAACAGGCTGTGGAATGAACCTTGCTCAGATGACCCTCCACTACCCTTCTCAGCTGACCTTCCGTCTGCAGCAGCAGCCATGGAACGGTTACTCAACGCTGGAAGATTTCTTCAAGCTCTACGCGGAAAATGACGAGCGCAGGGAAAATAACTTCATCTTTGGTCCTCAGAAGGACTTTAGCGGAAACCCGATCCTTGACCTGGCTTTCGATAAAGGAGACCCCGATGGTGCAGAAATCAATTACACGCCTGCCATCAATATGCTGCAGCCTAACGGTTCACGTCAGGCTGGTGCACGCTTCGGTAAGTTCAGCTTCAAGGCCGGTCAGAGCCCTGACATGGACAATGACTACCCTCTGTTGCGCTATGCTGAAGTACTACTTAACAAAGCAGAAGCCCTTTGCCGTAAAAATGGTGACTGGAACAATGGTGACGCACGCACCGTCATCAACCAGCTCCGTACCCGTGCCGGTGTCAGTACCTTTACATCAACAACAGAGGATGACTACCTCGCAGAGCGTGGCCGCGAACTATTCCTTGAATCACTTCGCCGCTCAGATTTGATCCGTTTTGGAAAATATGGCGCTGCATGGTGGGAAAAACCCGCTCATAACGACTCTTTCAAGAATTTGTTCCCGATCCCGACCAACCAGATTCAGGCTTCTCAGTCTGAAACTTTTAAGTTGACTCAGAACCCGGGTTACAACTAATAGTCAGATTTTATGTTTAAAATAGCGCCCTTGATGGGGCGCTATTTTTTTATATACCTGACAGGTTTTACACTTGTCTTTATTGCCTGTTCCAAAGGCCCTGAACCATTATTCAAAAATATCTCAGCTGCTGCGGGTATTGATTTCAGAAACGACCTGAAGTTCAATGCCGAATTAAACCCCTACACATTCCGAAATTTCTTCAACGGTGGCGGCGTGGCCATCGCAGACATCAATAATGATGGACTGGCAGATATTTACTTTTCGGGAAACCAGATTTCCGGCAGGCTGTACCTTAACCTCGGTAATCTGAAGTTCCGGGATATCACCTTTGAAGCCGGAGTGGATTGCTCAGGCGTGTGGTCAACAGGTGTAACCTTTGCAGATATCAATGCTGACGGATGGATGGATTTGTACGTTTGTAAATCAGGGCCTCCCGGAGGTGAAAACCGACATAATCAGCTCTTTATCAATAACGGAGATCTCACCTTTACCGACCGCTCAAAAGACTTTGGCCTGGATGTTACAGGACTTTCAGTCCATGCAGGATTTTTTGATTATGACCGTGACGGCGATCTGGATTGTTATCTGCTGACAAATTCTATAAAATCTATCGGAAATTTTGATTTCATTCCGGATCAGCGAAATATTCCTGATCCTAACCTTTCCGGAAATAAACTTTTCAGAAATGACAACGGTAAGTTCACCGATGTAACTGCAGAGGCAGGCATTTATCACAGCGCCATAGGATATGGTCTGGGTATAACATTCGGTGATTTCAATAATGACTTCTGGCCTGATATATTTATCTCCAATGATTTTTTTGAGCGTGATTACCTGTACCTGAATAACAGAAACGGAACCTTTACAGAATCACTCACTGAATATTTCCCGAGCATCTCCATGGGATCAATGGGTGCGGACTTTGCTGATCTGGATAATGACGGTGCCGGAGAACTGTTTGTAACGGAAATGCTCCCGCCTGCACTTAACAGAAGAAAAACAAAAACTGTTTTTCAGACATGGAATCAGTATAAGCAACAGGAAGATGCGGGCTATCACAGGCAATTCTCACGCAATGTCCTTCAGAAAAAAATTTCCGGAAACCTGTACGCCGAAGTCGGAAGGCTTGCGGGTGTAGCTGCCACAGAGTGGAGCTGGAGTGCACTGATGTGCGATCTGGACAACGACGGAAGAAAAGACATCTTTGTCGCCAACGGAATTTTTAAAGACCTGTTGGACAGAGATTATCTCAATTACACCAGTCAGGACATTAACCTTCAGGCCATGAAAAATGATCCGGAAAATGAAATCACAAAGCTTGTGAACTCCATGCCATTTTCAGATTATTCAAATGTTGCATTCAGAAATGAAGGATCGCTGACATTTACAAATAAGTCTACAGCCTGGGGTCTCGCAGCCCCCTCCTATTCCTGCGGCAGTGCCTATGGCGATCTGGATAATGATGGAGACCTCGATCTTATTGTCAGCAACATAAATGCTTTTGCAGGAGTTTTTATCAACCAAACAGATACCGCAAAACATAAAAGCATCACATTTCAACTTGAGGGAAATGCCTCCAATCTCCTGGCCGTCGGGGCATCCATGCGAATATGGTATGGCGGTACCATGCAACAGGCTGAACATTATACCACCCGTGGCTTTCAGAGTTCAGTTCAGCCCGGCATCAGGTTCGGTGTAGGCAGCACTTCAAAAATTGACTCAGCTGAAATTATATGGCCGGATGGAAAAATTTCATTTTATAAAAATCTCAAATCAAATGCACTGCATAAGTTATCGGCAAAAGATGCAGCCCCCGAAAAAATCAGACCCAACCCTGAAACATCAATATTGCCATTCACATTAAAACCTCAAAAGGTAAAGCCATTTATTCATGCCGGCAGTCAGTCAAATGATTTTGACAGGGACCGCCTGCTCCCTTGGATGTACAATACAGAGTCTCCAAAATTAAGTATCGGAGATTTGAACCTTGATGGTACTGAGGTAATTTACGTAACAGGAGGAAAAAATCAGAAAGGCGATTTTATTGTAGCACATACTTCAGGATCAAAATCAGGAATTTTTGGAATCTCGGAAATGCCCGCATTGCCTGAAGAAACGGCCTCAGTATTTTTTGATGCAGATAATGACGGGGATTCGGATCTTTATATCGGCACCGGCGGAAGGTCCTTCTCATCAAGCTCATCGGCCCTTCAGGATTTTTTATTCCTGAATACAGGAAGAGGTGTTTTCAAAAAATCAGAATCTGACCTTCCGTTTGAAATAAATCCTGTTACCTCTGTCGTATTACCGTTTGATATTGACCAGGATGGCGATGATGACCTTTTCATTGGTGAGCGCTTTCATCCTACCAGGTACGGCAACGGAGGCGGCGGTCATCTGCTCATCAATAACGGCAAAGGAACTTTTGAGAACGCAACGCTACGACTGTGTCCTGACCTTAGGAGTGTCGGTATGATTACTGATGCTGTTGCAACGGATATAAATGGCGACGGATGGACTGATCTTGTAATAGCAGGTGACTGGACCGACATCATCACTTTGAAAAACAACAAAGGCAAATCTTTTGAATCCGGAACTATTATTCCAGCTGAAGATAACCGTGGCTGGTGGACTTCCATAGAAACTGCCGACCTCAACAAAGATGGTAAACCGGACTTTGTAGTCGGAAATCATGGATTAAATACGTTATTCAGAGCAGGTGACCGGATGTACTCAGGAGATATAGACGGGAATGGGTCACTGGAACATTTTTTCGCAACCAAATCAGGGGATAACTACTACCCGGTGGCAGACCGTGATGAAGTGCTTTCACAAGTGCCTTCGTTGAAAAAATCCATTCTTTATTATCATGATTTCGCCAAAATGACTATTCCTGAAATTTTCGCAAATAAAAATCCTGAATATCTGGAAATCAGCGAGTTGAATAGCGTGCTCTTTCTTTCCGAAGGTGAAAAATTCCGTAAAGTAAACCTACCTTTGCAGGCCCGGTTTGCACCGGTTTATTCCTTACTTATTTCCGATCCGGACGGGGACGGAATTCAGGATATTTTTGCAGGAGGCAATCTGTTTAAGGTTAAGCCTGAGTTTGGCAGATATGATGGTTCTGCAGGATGGTTTTTTAAAGGGAAACTTGAAAACGGAAAATATTCGCTGGAAAACGGGATATCTCTGGGCATTCACGGACAGATCAGAGATATTAAAGAAATAAAAGCAGAAGGAAGGAGATATTTATTTTTTGCAAAACATGAAGACGAACTTGAAATCTTTGAAATCACTAATTAGCGTACTGGCTTTGGCAATTATGGTTACCGGATGCTTACAGTCCGAATACACTAAGCTTGTGAAAGAGGAGTTGGCAACAGGTGTCAGGAAAGATTCTGTTGTTTTTGATATTGAACTTGGAGATTCCCGGGATGAGTTTTATGCCAAATGCACAGAATTAAATAAACAGCAGCTGATTATGCAGGGATCAGGAGCATTTTCAGTTCAGCATTTCTTCAAAGATTCACTTGTACACTCAAAACCAAGGGAAATTAAACTTCTTTTCTCTCCGATATTTGATAAAGGTGACACTCTTGCAGGAATGGATCTTGACTACAGCTACTCTGATTGGGCACCCTGGAATAAATCCGCACAATCAGATAGCCTGGAAGTTTATCTCATAAGACTACTCGAATTAAAGTTCAAAGGCAATCCATTTATTGAAGTAAAATCTCAAAATGTGCCACTTAAAGTAAAGGTTGATGGTAACAGAAGGATGGTCATTGTGAAAAAAAACGAGCAGATTGTATCTGTTAAAGTTCAGGATCTGTTGCATCCAAACTTCATGCATTCTATAAGTAAAAACCAACCCTAAGCCTTTAAAACCATGCTTCGGAATTTGTTCCCGGTATGGATCTGCCTGCTGATCGGGCTGACAGCGTGTTCTGAGAAATCAGAAAATGGTCCGCAGCTTTTTGAAAAAATTGATTCCTCGCAAAGCGGAATAGATTTCAGTAATGACCTCTCTTTCAGTAATGAGTTTAACATTTATACCTACCGAAACTTTTACAACGGAGGCGGTGTGGCCATTGCAGATTTTAATAATGACGGCCTTCAGGATATTTTTCTTACTGCCAATCAAAAAAGCAACCGGCTGTATTTAAACAAGGGTGGATTCAGATTTGAGGATATCAGCGAACAGGCAGGAATTAAGGGAAGAAGCAACTGGTCAACCGGCGTGGCCGTGGCCGATGTAAATGCCGACGGATGGGTTGATATCTATGTGTGCAACTCCGGCAATGTGGCAGGTGATAATCGTGAAAATGAATTATTTATTAACAACGGCAACGGGACATTTACTGAAAGAGGTAAGGAATTCGGAGTAGCAGATTCCGGCTTGAGTACCCATGCTGTCTTTTTTGATTATGATCTGGATGGTGATCTGGATCTATACATCCTTAATAATTCCTACCAGGCCATCGGGTCATTTAACCTCCGGAAAAGTGAGCGGCAAAAACGCGATCCCGAGGGAGGTGATAAATTATTAAAAAATGAAAACGGCATTTTTAAAGATGTAAGTGATAAGGCCGGTATTTACGGAAGTGTCATTGGATTTGGCCTTGGGGTAACAGCAGGCGATGTTAACAAAGACGGTTGGCCGGATCTGTATGTGTCGAATGATTTCTTTGAGCGTGACTACCTGTATATCAATAATCGGAATGGAACATTTACGGAGGTTCTTCCGCAGCAAATGAACAGCATCAGTGGCGCGAGTATGGGGGCTGATATGGCAGACATCAACAATGATACCTGGCCAGACCTGTTCGTGACAGAAATGCTTCCGGCAACAAATGAAAGACTTAAGACAGTCACCACCTTTGAAGACTGGAACAGGTATCAGTTTGGTGTAGAGAATAGTTATCACCACCAGTTCACCAGAAATATGCTTCAGCTGAATAATGGAGATGGA